>JAIRSX010000051.1 GCA_031255235.1 Rickettsiales bacterium | reverse complement strand
TTGAAACTAAATTATCCATACGTGTGTTTGCATTTTGAGCAACTATGGCATCACCTTGCACTCTAGATGCTGCTTCTACATCAACCACTTGCTTGGTTTTAAGAGGAGTCATTACTTTGGTGTCATCTGTTCCGTTTAATGCTTCTAATATTGTTGCCAATAAAATTATTCCTGCTTTGCTTTCAGTTGCTAGTTCAATGCTATTTTTTGATAAATCAACATACCATTTATCTTTTATATCATCATATCTTAATATTAATATACTGAATTCGTCCTTAGATAATTTATTTTCATTTAAAACTACTCCAAAATCAATTCTGCTGTTGGGCATCGTTTTAAATGTTTTCATTAGAGACATATTGTCTTTTAAGATTTGTAATTCAAGTGTTGCTTTATCAAAACATTTTTCAAGAGTGGTAGGGTTTGGATTCATTTGTTTGAACTCTGCACTTTGTTTAAAATCTAGTACTAAACATATTCTCATTTGTTGTCCTAGTACAGGTGGTACCAGAAAAGTAATAGTTCCCCCTTGGTTATTTGAATTAGTGTTTAATTTATAACTGCTATTTGGTATAACTTCCTCATTACCATCACTTTTTATTTTAAAAATAACAATATCTTTTTCATCCAAAAACTTAAATATAAATGTGAATGCTTTTGTTGTACCATCACCAACTTTTAATTCATTTAAATAGACGCTATTTATAGTCATATATTTTCCTTTTTATTTACATAATTAAAACACAAAAAAAATTTATAATTTATACTTCGGCTTCCATTTTTACATTTATAAAATTACAATTGAACGGTTGTGGTGTGTCGTGATAAATGATAACATTTTTTCCTCTAGATGAGATATCGTCAATTTTCACTTCCACATCAAAATTTATAGGAATTTGCTCTTTTGAAAGTATTTGGTTATTGTTTTCATAAGGCATAATTTTACTCATTTTAAACAGATCTGTTCCTACATATCCACCAAGACTATTATTGAGACGCAGCACCACACTATTAATATGTTTTATTGTAGTTTGAGTAGTCTGTCCTTCGAAATCATATCCCATGCTATTAGTTACAAATAATGAGTTGTTTTTGTATCCGTATTTAATGACTGCTACATTGTAATTTGTCAGATCAATTTTATATCTCCTCTGTCCTGATTCAATAAATTCTATTGGTTTAAATTCTCCTAAATATCTATTATCTCCTATTATTGATATTTTTTCTCTCAAAAGAGGGAAATCTTTTTCTAAAACAATTTCTTTTACATCAAATAACAGGTAATAGTCGTTAGTGGATATATTAATAGTGCTAAAATCAAAATTATTTCTGTTATATATTTCTATCTCTCTATCATTTATTTTTTTGTGGGTTTCAAAATAATTATCACTGTAGATTAAATTATCGACAAGAGATGCTTCCTTACTCATTTTTACTATTTTAACTTCTTTGTTTATATAATCGTCAATAGTATATTTTATACTGCCATCATAATTTTTCAATACAGCATTATTACCAATCGTCATCTTATTATTTTGAAAGATTACTTTGTTGTTGTTTTGTTCAGATGATGAATTGTTTTCAATTTTGACGGCATTTATTAGATAATGAGTCTCACAATTTAAATACTTCAATGTTTTGTTATAATTATTATAATATTCTTGCATATCATTTTGCTGTTGTCTTTTAATTGTGCTAAGTTCTTCTGGTTTTAATGAACCATATTTATAGTATTTTCTGAAATCCCACTCATTTAACTCTGGTAATAAGTTATAGTTATATTTTAACAAAGTATTACCAGAACTACCATCATAATTAGAATATGACATTGATATGTATACTTTGTTATAATTTTCCAATGTTTTAGATTCAAATGCATAATTAAAAACTATGTTATTTTTTTTATCAAATTCGAAATCAATTTCACTTAACATATTAAGTCCATTGTCAAAATCCAATACTAAATTTAGTATCTTGTTTGTTTTCGTAATTAAGATTAATGTATTAAGATAATTATATTTAGCTATACTTTTGATTCCGTCTCTAGTATAGTTATATGTATACTCATTTATAATTTGAGCAGCAAAAGCATTTCCATAATTGTTACTTGAAAGTTCCGCCTTTTTGATTGTCTTTAAAAAAATACCATCTTTACTTACAAAGAGAACAGCATTTTGATATATAAACGGTTCCACCAAATCTGAACATCCCTCATTACTTACTTTATTTTGAGTTGTTTCAGGGACAAATGAACCAAGACTTTGAGTCAAAATAATTTCATTGGATGTAAATAATACAAAAAAGTCACTCGATTGAATTACATATAAAGTAGGTGATGTCATATAGGAGTATGATTTTATCCAAGCGTACAATTCTACGTTATACAAAGAATTCGTTTTTAGATAAAAACTAAATTTATAATAATTATTGAAATTAGAGACAGCTAAAAAATCGTATTTGTTTTTATTGCCAATTAATATTAATCTATTATTGTATATAAGTGCTTTTGATGGGTAGTTTCCTTCCTTATCAGGTATAAATTTATTTTTACTATCACTATCATCACCATCTTTTGTAAAAGTTATATATCTCCCATTAAAATATTTTCCTCCAGAGTTTTGAATGTATATTTCAATTGGTCTAAAATTTTCATTAGTTACAATAATAGATGCGATGTCGTTTGTAAGGCAAAGTTTATTATAATTTTGTTTTATCAAACTAGCTTCGAATGTTAGGAATTCTAAAAACGTAAGTTCACCGTTTAAATTCACTTTGAAAATAATTGGGTTGACACTATCTTTGGTAGAACTAGTACACAGAATATAATTAGAAATGCCAATATTAAATGTATAGAAATATAGTTCTTTCATTTTTTTAAAATCGGAATTGTTTATATTTGAAATGGTAAAAGCACCCACTTTTTCGAAACCTCCGAATTTATTCAAAATAAAATTTTTGCACTTAATAACAGAGTTAAAATATAACGGACTGTCTACACGTCCCTGTATCTGTTTATCTGTTATACCTGTGAAGCTATTATATTTGGTACTTGTTTTCATAGATATGGGGTTTTGTTATCGTTATTAATATGAAATTTCATATTGATTTCAAATTGCTGCATCTCCTGTATTTTTTTTTCAACTAGGTTGGAATTTTTTGTTATGTTGTATCCTATTTGCTTTATAAAAGAGTATTCCAAATACTCTATAAAATCAACATCAGCATATTGCAATAGGTCTTTATTATTGCTAATGTATACTAATTTTGCTTGCTTAGTGGCTGTTTCTGTATCAGGATTTTTTGCACGAACGGCTATAATTCTATTCACATATCTTGATGGATCTAACACAATCTCATTACCAATGATATTAAATCTTTTATTGTTATTAACTTTTATCAAAGTCACACAGTCAGTAGGTTTTATTAATTTATCTTCATAATCTACTTCCAATGTTATCATAGCAAAATTAGGTAACATTTTTTTTAATGCTCTGACATAAATATCGTATGAACATTTGTTAAACTTAATCTCTAAAGAGGTACTATTCTCGTCAATGTTTTCTACATCCTTAACATCCTCTGTTTCGCCGAGTATCAGTAAAACGCTGTTGGCAATATGGGTAAAATTAATTGGATACATAGTTTCCCCCTGTTAATTTCTTTTTCTTTCTCTTCTCATTGTAACTATCAATAATGTCCTCCAATTTCGATAAGTCTTTTTCATCTACCATTTTCATAAAGAAATTTGGTAAAATAATATGGTCTACTTTAAACGAGAATATATCGTCCTTATTATAAAGTTTCTTTTTATTTTCTGTTACATAACTTTTCATGATTCTTCCTTTATTATTTCTTATAGCGAGAATTCGCATTTATGAATTCTCGCTATTAGTCTCTGATTAGCAGTATTGAGTTCTACACCTTTGGAGTAGTATCAATCTCAATAACTCCCTTACCAAGTTGTCTGACAACTTTAATTTTGAAATAGAATACCCATGCACCTGAATCAATGAAGTTTCCTGCTGCTCCAGACGAAGTCAAACTGCCGTCAGTATAAACCTGTCTCATTTGCTCACTTGTTAAGTGGGTAATAATTGGTTCACTTTCTTCATAGTAAATTGTTCTCGGAGCCAAAGCAAGACATTTCCTTTTGGTCGTTGGTGGGTTACCTGCTGTAACTTCTTCCAAAATAGGTTTGGAAATACCACCAGCTGTTTCCTTAATTAGCATCCCTTCAACCATCGGAAAAGAAAACCACTTTTCTTCACCTGGTCTAACGGTGATAACACTCTTTAAATCATTTTGAGCATTTAGATCTTCCATTTCGTCTTGCGTAATAAATAATTCCACTTGACTATTGGCTGACATTGCTCCAATTAACTCACTCTTGATCAATGCACTTTTTATCTTTCTCGCTGCGGCTTGATTGAATGCACCAGCTGTATTATTGATAATAGTACCACCGTCCTGGTCTAATGTAAGAGTTGATGTGGTGTTGTCCCAATTAACAACTGTTACACTATCTGTTATTGCTTTTGCGATGGCAATTTCTTTTGCTTTAGATGCTTTGATGGCTGCCTGCCTGATTATTTCTGGATCTAATTCAATCTCACCCTTATCTCTGTCCTGAAACTTATCATAGATGATTGGTAAAATTTGTCTTTGAGCGTTGGCAATTCTTTTCTTACCCTGAATATCCTGAAACTCAAATGTTTCATGGCGTCCTTCTGGAATCGCCACAAAATCACCCACATTTAATACTCGTAGGTTTTTGTTAGCTGCTTCAAATGGTCTAATATCAAGAGCAGCGGATACTGTGTTGTTGTACCCTTCCATGTTTTGACCTAAGAATACTGAGGTAACGGCTTTTTGTTCCTCGATAAATTGTTGCTCCCATACGGCAACTTGCAATGGATTTACGTATGACATCTCGTTCCTTTATTAATTAATTTTTATTTTCGAAAGTATTAAAAACATTATACACTAAAAATAACTTTAGTTTTTCAATTTTTATAACTTTGGATATATATCGTATTATGGATAATCGCCTTAACTGAGGACCGGGTCGCTTTTGCTTCCCTTTGCAAGGGGTCTCACAATATGATAAGATGTTAGAGAAGTTCTACTCGTTGTCTCATGCTTGTTACAACATTTCTGTTGTTAGGGAAGTTCTAATTGACAACTAATGCTTGTTACATCTTTTCTATCTTAGGAGGAGATAGAATATAAAAAAAGAAAAATCAAATTATTTTTTCCCAAACATAGCCTTCACATCTTTTACAAAAGGTACATATCTTCCTGCTTTATACTTGCTATCTTTATTTCTTTTAATCTTTCCTGTAAAGAGTTCCAAATCGTGCTTAACTGCATTGAAAGCACTTAACAAAATGGATGGACTACTTGAACTATTAAATACCTCATACTTGATAAAAGATACTACCTGTGAGTTATCCATGTATTTGTCAAAAGCATACTGCAACATATTGTCACTATCTTTTTTATTTTTATTGTTGCTGTTGTTTTCTAACAAATCACTTATCATATCTTTCCCAATACCAAATAATGACAATAACAAATCAAGTAATAACAAATCTTTTACTAATTTCCCCCATGTCTTTGGATCTTTCAAACTTCCATTATGGATAGTGTCATATGCTTGTGCTAAGAATCTTGATAATTGTTTATAACTGTATGACTTGAGAACATATAAACTTCTAGCTTTATCACTTTGTAAATATGATAATGTCTTGCTACTTGCTGTTATAGGTTGTATGTCTGCCAATTTAATGAATATGTAATCAAGTACATCGTCAGTAATGTTGTTGTTTTTAAAGTCGTTTATTACTTGTGGAGCTTTGTCTTTGAAAATTGTTTTAATTTCTTCCAGAACTTCCTTATTGTTTCTATTAACTTTACTTGCGGTCTTCTCATACATACTGTTAATAAACAAATTCTTTCCAAAACTATCCACTTTCTCAAATCCTGTCCATTTCAAAATAAATTCCGTAGCATCTCCAATAATATCATTTATGTCTTTGTTGGTTATTTTTACGTCTGGAATATCTAAACCTAAATCTTCCATACTGATATTTTTGTTTATCATACCTTTAATTGAGTTAGACAATCCATTCTTTGCTACTACGTAGGTTGTCTCTCCAAATTGCTTCAATGCTTGTCCTATACTATTTACTCCTAATAGAGTTGATGTCCCCTGTATGAATCTATTATATCCCTTACTTGGTGCTGGATTGAATATTGCTGTCATTACACTTAATAAATCCTTTACCTTATCACCTTCTACTCCGCTTTCACTTATAAATCTAGCAATAGAGTTTTCAAGTCGTTCACTTTCTCCGAGTTCCTTTTCTGTTTTGGCTATGTCTGCTTTCAAAAATTCAATTTTCTTTTGGAGTGCTTCAATAGTATTCCGAGAACCGTATTTATTATATTTATTAGCTTCATCTGCTTTTTGCTCTATAAATGCATTTTGAATAGAGTCATCTGCTTGATATAATGTGTTTGACTTTTGTTGGTTTGGTATTTTTTTTGTGTAAATCTCATATAAATAATTTGTATTTTTATTGTCATCTGTTATGGTACCTTCAGTTGGTGTTACCACGTATGGACTATTGCTTTTGCTTTGTGTTCCTTGTGGGACACCTTTTTTATTTGTATAAGTTGTTAATATAACATTATAATTTGCATCACCTATTTTAATATTGTTACTAAATATATTTACTTTATCCCACTTTTCTTTTTCTTTTCTTGTTCTTTTACTTGTATTGTGCTCACTATCTACATCTCTTGTTTCTACTAATTTACTTTTTTTGATAATGTTTTCTAAATTATCAATTGCAGTCGTCCTTCTGCTCTTTTCCTCTGTGTCTGTTGTATTTGTTGCTTTATATTTTATATGTCCTATATCCTTTCCTTTTACACTTAGAATCTCATTACCATCTGTGATAATCTCTGCTCCTATTAAACTTTTTAATCTTTCATTTATCAGGTTTATCTTTGTTTCATCATCATAATCTAGTATGTCTCTAAACTCCCCCGTTAAGTCTATAATGTTTGACTCTATATTTTCGTTATCAGTTTGATTTTGATAGAATATATTATCGCTATTTATATCAAATGTCCCTCTGTTATTCACACTCTTTATTTGGTTTGGTTCAAATACTACAATTGTTCTGTTCGGGTATTTTTCTTTGGTGTTTGAGAATCCAGGGTATCCTGATTCTCTTAGTTGTACTATTGAATCATATCCATTTTTTATTAATATGTCTTTGTTGTAGAGATCACAGAGTTGTGGTGCTCTTTCTCCATCAGTTAAAACGTGATAGATTTGTTGGAGTGTTAGGTTGTC
>JAIRSX010000001.1 GCA_031255235.1 Rickettsiales bacterium | reverse complement strand
TTTTATATAAAAAAATATATGTCAATAACTCTTCTGTACTTAAAGAGAGAGAGAGAGAGAGAGAGAGAGAGAGAGAGAGAGAGAGAGAGAGAGAGAGAGGATTCCAATATTTTTTATTGGTTCTAATGATTTAATAGATACAACGGGTGTTGCAATATGTAGTATTCTTGACAATACTAAATCTTTCATAGAGTTCTACATACTTGATATAGATGTATCAAAAAATAACAAAAAGCATTTATATGATATAAAAAACAAATTCGATAATTTTTCTATTGAATTTATTAAATGTGATACAGCTGTTTTTGAAGGATGTAATAATTGGCGAGGATACTTGGATTGTTGGACAAGATTTTTATTTATGGATTTAAAACCAAACATTAGAAGAGCTATTTATTTGGATAGTGATGTCATTTTATATGATGACATCTTAAAACTATGGAATGAGAATATAGGTGATTATGTCATTGGGGCAGTTCCAGATATCGGAATCGGTATACATAGAAAAAATACTTATTTATGGGATAATAAAAATATTGCACTATCGGAAACCCATAAACAAATAAATTCTGGTGTTCTTTTGATAAATTGCGAAAAATGGAAACAACAAAACTTAACTGAAAAAATTATTAGTATTGGTAAAAAATTTAATAAATCGCTTTTGCTTCCAGATCAGGATGCTTTGCAAATATTATTCACTGACAACTATAAAGAGTTAAATTATAGATATAATTTTCAAGAAAGAGTAAATTACACCGATTACAGTGATGAATATTTGGAAAATGAATTTGATAATATCATCATAGAGCATTTTTGTTATAAACCATGGAAAGAGACAAACAATTGGAAAAAAGGTGAAAAAATGATGTCTGGTTTTAATGAATGGTGGTATTATGCTAGTATGACACATTTTTACCATGGATTACGAAACAAGTTTATTAAAAATTCTTATGATTTCTATTTAAGAAAAATTGAAAATGTTGTCCAACACAATAACAACTATTTATACAAGGCGATAAAGAAAAAACATCGTCACTACTTCATTATTTTATACGTTCTTGTATCGGTTCTAATATTTCTTATAATACTTCGACAATTTTTGATAGGTGCCAACCTTTGAATATAAAAAACAAATGGTTATTTCTTATACTAAGAACAGTAAAAGAAAAAGAGTAAAACATGATAAAACATACATCATATTTAAGCGGTTTAGCAATCAAATTATTACAATTATCTCAATCAAACCACTATGTAAGTTTTTACTATTTATAAGGAGGTTTTGTGTATCCCAATTTTGACAAGGTAAAAATCTCGTATCCATTTTCCGTCACACCTATTGTATGTTCAAATTGTGCCGACAAACTCTTGTCTCTTGTTGTAGCAGTCCAACCATTTATTTTACTTATAATAACATCTGGCTTTCCCACATTTATCATAGGTTCAATGGTAAAGACCATCCCTGCTTCTAATTTTAGCCCAGTACCCCTTTTTCCATAATGAAAAACCTGTGGGGCTTCATGCATCGACCTACCGATACCATGTCCAACAAAATCTCTAACAACTGAAAAACCCTTGCTTTCGGCATAACTTTGGATTGCAAAACCTATATCCCCCATGTGAATACCCGGTTGTACAATATCTATTGCACGCATAAGACATTCGTAAGTACATTCTGTAAGCAACTTACCTTTTACACTCGGCGTTCCCACATAATACATTCTACTTGTGTCTCCATAGTATCCGTTAATACAGGTGGTAATGTCAATATTCAATATGTCACCTTCTTGCAAAATCTTATCCTCACTTGGAATCCCATGACAAACCACATGATTTACAGAAATACAAGTTGGTTTAGGATATGGATTTGAACCTGTTGGATTATATCCCAAAGGAGCAGAAGTAGCACCATTTTTCTTGATTCGCTCATAGCACAAATCGTCTAAAAAAGCAGTTGAAATACCAGGTCTTACAAAATCAGTAATATAATCAAGTACATCACTGGTACAAGCACTTGCGATTCTTATTCCTTTAAAATCCTCTTCTGTATAAATGTTATATTGTTTTGCCATAATCTATCTGCTAATTATAACATCCATTTCAATACTAGCATTTTTTGCCATAGCAGAAACCTCAACCACCGCTCTTGCAGGAAAAGAACCTTCAAAATAAGAGGCATAAATTTCATTAACTTTTGCAAAATCACTTATATTCGCTAAATAAATTGTTGTCTTAACTATATGAGAAAAAGTTTTATTCAACTCCAAAAGAGCATTCTTAAGATTTTCGAAAATTTTTTTAGTTTCGTTTTCTATACCATCCGCTAGTTCATTAGTAATAACATCAATACCAAGCTGTCCTGACATAAAATATAAATCACCTGTTTCGACTATATGGTTATAAGGACCTATTGCCTTTGGAAGAGATTCTAAATTAAAAGATTTCATGCCTTGAATACTATAAATTATCGGGATATAAGCAAATTTTTATGGGCCTGACTAACAATTCATTCTCTCCTCTTCTTCCCCCTCTTTTCAAGAAAATAGGACATCCATCATAGAAATAAATAATTTGACTAAAAAAACGAATGGTATACTATGCAAAATATAGTGTATGTATTTATATTAGTGTAATATATTGTACCTCTGACTTTTCAATAAAATTTTTCAAATGGCAAAAAAAGAAAGTATAAAGATAACTTTAAAAGCATTTGATAATGGGATTTTAGACCAAGCAACAGATGAAATTATTGGCACAGTTAAGAGAACAGGTGCTGTAGTTAAAGGTCCAATTCCTTTGCCAACAAAAACCAAAAAATTTACGGTTATCAGGTCTCCTCACATCTATAAGAGAAGTATGGAACAATTTGAAATGGCAACTTTCAAACGACTTTTGATTATTATTCCTACACCACAAACTATTGCTGCTTTGAGCAGTTTGAATCTCTCTACTGGTGTTGACATTAAAATATCACTTAATGGAGGTAAAGAATAATGGTAGGCATAGTAGGTAAAAAATTGGGAATGAGTAGAATCTACACAGATAAGGGTGTAGTTGTTCCAGTTACACTTATTGAAGTTTATGATAGTGTCGTTGTTGAAGTTCAGGAATTTGCTGACAAGGATTATAATAACATTGTTATTGCTTACAATAAACCAAAAAATCCGGAAAAAAAACTTACTAAATCGGTTATCGGTGAATATAAAAAAAAGAATTTGGATCCTCACAGACACAAGATCGCAATTAGATTTTCAAAGGATAAATCCTTTAATGTTGGTGATACTTTGAAAGCAGATGTTTTGAAAGATTTATCTAGTGTTGATGTTACCGGTATTAGTAAAGGTAAGGGTTTTGCAGGCGGTATGAAAAGGTGGCACTTTCAAGGTTTAGAAGCTGCACATGGTGTTTCTATTTCTCATAGAAGTATCGGTTCAACGGGTAATCGTATGAGTCCATCGAAAGTCTTTAAAGGTAAAAAAATGCCAGGACAACTTGGAAATAAGCAAACTACAATCAAAAATCTTGATGTTGTTGAAGTTAGACCAGAGGAAAATTTGGTTGTTGTTAAGGGTGCTATTCCAGGTGGTAAAGGACAAGATGTTATAATTAAAAAAGTAAGGAGATAACCATGAAAGTAAAAATTTTAGATTTAGAAAATTCAAAAATCTCCGAAGAAGAAATTAACGTAGTTGCTGAAAGTTTGAAGGAGAACCATGATTTAATTGCATCAGTTGTTAAGTGGCAATTGGTAAATAGACGAGGCGTTTCTTCTGCAAATACAAAAACAAGAGGAGAAATTGCTGCAACCGGTAAAAAACCTTTCGCTCAAAAGCATAGAGGTGCCGCAAGACAAGGTTCCTTGAAGGGTGCCCAGTTTGTTGGTGGTGCTAAAGCACACGGACCAAAGGTTAGAGATTTTGGATACGATCTTAACAAAAAGATTGTAAAAAAAGCACTGTCTTTAGTCGTTAAAGATAAAGTTGCAAATGGTAATTTTTTTGTTCTTGATGGATTAGATAAGTTGCCTATTAGCACAAATAATTTAGCGAAAAAGTTTGAGACACAGAATATTCTTAAGCCATTGGTTGTTGTTGACAAAACGAATGATAATTTCATAAAGTCTGTCAGAAATATAAAAGAGGTTAAATTAATCAATACTCCAAAAGCATTGAATGTGTACGACACTTTAAATTCTAAATTTTTGTTGGTTGATAAAGCAACTTTTGAATCATTGAAGGAGGTATTATAATGGCAAATTATGATATTATAGTCTGCGCTCTTACAACCGAAAAAACATCAAAAGACATTGCTTTGGGTAAGTATGCTTTTATAGTTGTTGATTCCGCTACAAAAGATGAAATAAAAAAAGTCATTGAAGAGCTTTTTGATGTGAGCGTGGATTCTGTTAATATTTCCAATTATGATGGAAAAATTAAGAGATACAAAGGTAAGATTGGACAACGAAAAGCAACAAAAAAGGCGATAGTTTCTCTTAAAAAAGGTGAGACATTAGACTTTAACAAATTGGAGGGTAAATAATGAGTATTAAATCTTACAATCCAGTAACTGCTGCCCAAAGGGGTTATATCTCTGTTGGTAGGGAAGGGTTACACAAAGGTTCTCCATTGAAAATGTTGGTTGTTAAATCAAATAGTAAAGCGGGTAGAAACAACAAAGGACATATTACTGTTAGACGAAGAGGTGGTGGACACAAACAGGCGTATAGAATTATTGATTTTAAAAGGAATAAACTTGATGTACCGGCAGTAGTAGAACGAATTGAGTATGACCCAAATAGAACTGCTTTTATTGCTTTGATCAAGTATACTGATGGTCTTTATTCTTATATTCTCGCTCCAAATAAATTGGAAGTTGGCGATAAGATCTTGTCTTCTAAGAAGTTGATCGATATTAAAAATGGAAATGCAATGCCTTTGGCAGTGATGCCAATTGGAACAATAGTCCATAACATTGAAGCAAAGGTTGGTGCTGGCGGAACTATAGCAAGAAGCGCTGGAAGTTTTGCACAATTATCTGGTAAAGATAACGGTTTTGCAATTCTTAAACTGCAATCTGGTGAAATAAAAAGATTCCCATTAGATTGTTTTGCAACAGTTGGAGCAGTTTCTAATACCGATAATAAAAACTCTACTATTGGAAAAGCAGGTAGATCAAGATGGTTAGGTATCAGACCATCAGTTCGTGGTGAGGTTATGAACCCAGTTGACCATCCACATGGTGGTAGAACTCGTGGTGGACGAATTCCAGTTTCTCCTACAGGTGTATGTGCAAGAGGTGGTAGAACACGAAAAAAGAAAAAGGCAAGTACACGACTTATAGTAAAATCAAGACATATTAAAAAATAATGCTAATTGGTTTTTATATGAAAATGCTGTTGTTTGAAAGAACGACAGCATTTTTTATTGTGTAAAAAAGATAATTTGATCGAGTGCTTTATATTTCATATTATGAAGCATTAAAACAATCTATAATTAAAAATGTCTCTAAAATTAGAATTCTTTATTGCAAAAAGATACTTACGGGCAAAAAATAAAGAAAAGATGATTTCTATAACTACAATTTTTTCTTTTATTGGAATAATGCTTGGTGTTGCTACTTTGATAATCGTTATGTCGGTTATGAATGGTTTTAGAGAAGATTTAATGTCAAAAATTCTTGGTATAAACTCTCACATATCAATATATTCCAATGATTTTAAAGATACCGAAGAAATTGTTAAAATTATAAAAGAAACTACAAATGTAAAATCAGCAAATGGAATTATAGAAAATCAAGTAATGATCATGAATAACAACAATACATCTGGAGCAATCATAAAGGGAATTACTAACGAAGATTTAATGGATAAACCACAAATTTATGATAACATAAAAGCGAAGAAAAAAGAATTGGAAAACAATGAAATTATACTTGGTGGGGACTTGGCGAGAAAGTTAAAAGTTAAAACAGGAGATGAAATAAAAATTATATCACCAGAATTAAATTCAACAATTATAGGAACCATTCCACGAATAAAAACTTATAAAGTTATAGGAAGTTTCAGAAGTGGAATTTATGAATACGATCTGGGAACAGCGTTTATCCCATTAGAAACAGCACAAACACATTTCAAATACAGTGAAAATAATGTTTCTTCCATTGAAATTTACCTGGAGGATATATCAAAAATGGAGCAGACTTATAATAGCATTCGACAAAAATTATCTCAAAGCGGAATTAGTTTTTCGATGATGAATTGGAAAGAGAGCAATTCTGCTTTTATGGGTGCTTTGGATATAGAAAGAAATGTTATGTTCATAATTTTAATGCTTATAATCCTTGTGGCAACTTTTAATATTATATCAAGCCTTACAATGCTTGTAAATGATAAAATACAACAAATAGCACTACTAAAAACAATGGGATTTTCACGAACCAGTATCATGAGAATATTTATTATTTGTGGTAGTTTGATAGGATTTTGTGGAACATTTTTGGGATTTGTTGCTGGAGTTTTGGTATCAAGAAATTTACAGTCAATAAAACTGTGGTTAGAAAAAATATTCAATACAACTTTATTTCCTCCATCGGTATATTTTCTCTCAGAGCTTCCTTCAAAAATTATTGTAAGTGATGTTGTTTTGATAACAAGTTTATCATTGCTATTGTCTTTTTTTGCAACAATATATCCTTCTTACAAAGCAGCAAAAACCAACCCTGCAGAGGTATTGAGATATCAATAATTTTCTGTAAGATTTGTGTTTTTACACTTGTAACAATTCTCTTTGTTTAAAAATTCCAAATTCTATTATAAATAAAGAATTGGTATTGTTTGTGGTTTTCCTAGCTTTAATTGCCCCTTCTTTTAGTTCGTACATATGATAGTCCTCCTCCTAAAATATTCACCATATCCTAAAAATATATTTTTATGCTCAAGCTATAAATCAAAAAATAAATCATCCAATCAATCCATTAAAAGCAGAGACCCACAAAAACAAAAATATACTGAAAAACAGATAACCAAACAACCTTCAAATAACAACCAAAAAGAAAAATCACGCAGAAACAAAACTACAAAAGTAAAACGCAATAAAATTAAGAAAAACAAATAAAAAACAACTAAAATAATAGAGGTGACAAATAAATTTATATCTTTAAAGGAGGTAATCCAACCGCAGGTTCTCCTACTGTTACCTTGTTACGACTTAACCCCAATCATCCCCCCCACCGTGTTATGCTGCCTCCTTGCGGTTAGCCCACATAATTCGGGTGAAAAGAACTTTCATGGTGTGACGGGCAGTGTGTACAAGACCCGAGAACGTATTCACCGTAGTATGCTGACCTACGATTACTAGCAATTCCAACTTCATGCAAGCGAGTTGCAGCTTGCAATCCGAACTGAGAGAGCTTTTAAAGATTGGCTCCGGATCACTCCATTGCATCTCTCTGTAACTCCCATTGTAACACATGTGTAGCCCAAATCATAAGGGACGTGATGACCTGACATCATCCACACCTTCCTCTAGTTTATCACTAGCGGTCTCTTTATAGTTCCCAGCATTACCTGTTGGCAAATAAAGATGTGGGTTGCGCTCGTTAAAGGACTTAACCTAACACCTCACGGCACGAGCTGACGACGGCCATGCATCACCTGTCTCTGACTCAACTAAATGTAAAATACATTTCTGTATCTGTAATCAGGATGTCAAGATTTGGTAAGGTTTTTCGTGGACTATCGAATTAAACCACATGTTCCACTGCTTGTGCGGGTCCCCGTCAATTCATTTAAGTTTTAGTCTTGCGACCGTATTCCCCAGGCGGACTACTTAACGCGTTAGCTTTAACACCCAGTGTTTAACCACCAGACATTTAGTAATCATCGTTTACGGAGTGGACTACCAGGGTATCTAATCCTGTTTGCTCCCCACTCTTTCGTGTTTCAGTGTCAATAAAGACCAAGATAGCCGTTTACACCACAGGTATTCCTTCTAATATCTACGGATTTAACCCCTACACTAGAAATTCTGCCATCTCTTATCTCATTCTATCTTTGTAGTATTAACTGCAGTTCTAGGGTTGAGCCCCAGGCTTTCACAATTAACTTACAAAATCACCTACACACCCTTTACGCCCAATAATTCCGAACAACGCTAGCACCCTTCGTATTACCGCGGCTGCTGGCACGAAGTTTGCCGGTGCTTATTCTATAGGTACCATCATTATTTTCCCTATCTAAAGAACTTTACAATCCGAAGACCTTCATCATTCACGCAGTATTGCTGGATCAGGCTTTCGCCCATTGTCCAATATTCCCACCTGCTGCCTCCCGTAGGAGTCTGGGCCGTATCGCAGTCCCAGTGTGGCTGATCACCCTCTCAGACCAGCTACGGATCATCGTCTTGGTAGGCCTTTACCCCACCAACAAACTAATCCGATACAGGCTCATCTAATAGCGTATTGCTACTTTCCCGAAAGACTACCCTTAAATCAGTCAATCACAAATTATAAATTACACTGACAAACAACGTAATTGATAATTTATAATTCTTAATCTAAAAGATCTCACGGCGTATGGAGCATTAAACACCGTTTCCAGTGCCTGTTCTCCTCTACTAGGTAGATTCCTGTACATTACTCACCCGTTTGCCGCTTTCCATAGTATTGCTACTACTTATCGCTCGACTTGCATGGTTAAAGCATACTGCCAGCGTTCGTTCTGAGCCATGATCAAACTCTCAAATTAAACGTTTATCATCCCCTTTACAGGAGATTAAAACAAAACTATGTTAGTTTCATCCTTTGCTCTATATATTAAATTTAACTTAACTGGACTTCTAAAATTTCTTTCGAAACTTTAAAAATTATATTATATAATTTCACACAATGAAATTCCATTTTACTTAAAAATAAGTGAACACCTAATAATTATTAGATATTCTGCAAAAGTGTCTAACAAAAAAAATATTTATTGATATGTTTATGTTACCACCTCAATTATTTTAATTAAAATGTTTTTCTTAATTTTATTAACAATATCCAAAACAACTCACATTCGAAGTGTAACACACAGAAATCCAGTTGTCAAATAAATTTGTGAAAAATATTTCATTTTTTGTTCTTTGCAAGAAAAATAAAGGTAGTACACTTATCATTTTCTTATTTTTGATAGAATTTTCATAAAATATTTACAAATGCAAAAAAACAATAACAAAAAATAAATAATGTAATAAAGGTAAAAAAATAGAACAATTTGTATGAATATTTTTGTTTTTTATGTGATAAATGTTATTATCCCAATGTGGTGATAGAACATAATTCAATTGATAATTTGGTTAGTAACATTTTAGGAGAACTGGAAAATAATGAAGTTGATTTCAACCCATCTAAACAAGAGGAACCCAACAACAAAGTTTCGGAAAAAGTAAAGGAGATAGAAGAATCAGAGGAAGAAATAAGGAAAAGGGAATATGTTGATAGAATTTCACAAAAGACAAAGGACGAATTCGGCAATTTATATCAAAAACCAACAGAAGTCATAGAAGCAGAAAAAAGAGCAGCAGAAGAAGAAATGAAAAAGGCACAGAAACCCAAAGCAACACAAACGACACAGAAAACACAAACAGTAGGAACACAAACAGTGACAACGAAGAAGGATTCTTCAATAGAAAGATTGAAACAAGATTATAATATATCCAAATCTAATACCCCTAATTCATTGCAACAAAACACCGAACAGAACAAAACAGAATATATAAATTTTTACGAAATCAATAAAAATAAAGAAACTGATACACATTTTGTAAAAGAATACGATTATTTGTTTAAAAAGATGCTCAGAGCTTTAAAAGTAAATTTTATTAGAGCAGGAAACATCTTTAGACTTAAGGGCTCCTTCGTTGAAGTTATTTTCGGTCTTCTTTTTTTGTTGATACCGGTTCTGTTGGCAAATGTATTAACTTTATTTTCTATATTAATAGTCCTACTCTTGCTGTTAATTGGTTTCTTGCCTAACCTTTTTTCAAAAAAAGTTTTATTGCCTGCTGCCAATGGCATAAAATCAACCACTACTAAATTTTGGAGGAAGTTTAAGAATACTTTGAAGGGCGGTAATATTTTCAAAATCTTGATACAATCTCCTTTCTTTTCTGTTGTGATGATTGGTGGTTTGATGTATATTTGCGTTAGAGGTGCTATGCTTCCTTTAAATAGCATTTATGATATCGGTAAGGTTTTAGCAAGTATTACAGAGAAAACTTTCAGCTTAGTTAGAAGCACTTTGAGTATCCCTGCAAAAATTGCTACAAAAAAATTTGAAAAACGTAAAGAGGTTTCGCATACCCAAACACAGGGTTCTACACAAAATTCCGCATTGATTGGAAATAGAAAAAGAACAATAAATAGAGAACCTACCAAAAGAGTTGGATTTTTGAAAGACCTATTGAGTAAACTCTTTACAACAAGAGTGAAAGAAAGAGGTTTAACAAAAGATGTTTTGAATAATAACGCTATCAAAAAAATTACGGATATTTTGAAAGCCAATGCAAGAGATAGAATGAATTTATTGGCTAAAATTAGAAATCTGGAACGAAATGCTTTGTTGGCACAAAAACAAGAAAACAAACAACCAGTTTATTTAAAGGGCACTGAAACGTCCAAATCGAAACAAACAATGGAATTAGGTGCTAATTCGAAAAATACTCAATTCATCTTAAAAGAGAATTTTAATATAAGAGATAAATTGAATAATTACGATAAAAAAGAAGTTGAAAGTGTTAAAGCTGCTTCTGAATTGCTAAAAATGAGAGAAGATGAAATGATGTTCTCAAGACAATCACCTCAAGTAGCAGAACATGGAATAAAAGAACGATCGGAACAAAAACAGACAAATGAAACTGGAAATGTACAGCCTACTGTTAAAATAGAGGTTGTTCACAGCACTTCAAACGAGTTGTCACAAAGGATTACCCCTGATACATCTAAACCACGTGAACAAAAACAAGAAGAATCTTTGCTATCCAATAGAAAAGAAAATTCTACTGAAAATAATGGATCTCCTGTTAAGGATATTGATAGAGGAAATATAACATCTGCTATTAATGCATTAAATGAATTAAATGAAAATAAATCTGACAAAGGTGAGAACCAAACCGTTATCTCAAAAACGGAAATTAATGAATACAACAGAGAAGATAACGAAAAATCGGCTGTCGAAACAAAATATGACGAGATGATGAAACAATATCAGCATTCCAACAGTATTGAGGAAAAGGGTGCAGAAGATAAATTAAGAAATATGTTTTGTACCCCTGAAGAAATAACAAAATTAGTTGATTATAAAGGTCAAGATGATTTGAGGGGGGCGCTGATGGGTTTAGTTGCCAATAATAAGTTAACAGAAAATAATTGGGTAGAATTTGCTGATGCCATAGCAACCGAAAGAGATAGTGATGAAACAGCAAAAGATTTTATGAAACATATGGATGAATGGAAAAGAAATAATCCAGATAAATTGAATGATGAAAGAGCAGTGAATGAAGGACAATTGGAAGCAGCACATAAAGTTTTGGAAGATCAGGAACAAGAATTTAAGTTAAGATATGGCGAAGACATGAAGGATCTTTTTCAGAAAAACGGTATAGGTGACAATACCTCCGATGAGGAGTTTAAAGCTAAGGCACAGAATATGGCGATTGAATTGGCAAGTAAAATAGAGAATGAAGAAGAAAGATTGGTAACACAGGTTCAAATTTTAAAAGATTTTGAGGAGAGAAATCGGGCATTTAGGGAAAAAGAACATTTCAAAGATATAGCACAAAGTCATAATCAAGAAAAACAGCAAGATAGTTTCGTACAAAAAATTCAAGAAAGAAGACAAAACAACCAAGATTTGTCAAATGTAAGAGGTGCGGTGTAATTTTTTGATCTTACTCAAAGAATATAATAAGAATTAACTATGTCCACCGATAATCTTATAGGGTATGAGAATTTTGATGACGATTATAAGGAGTCTATTAAATACAATGTAAATAATGGAGTGTATTTTGTTGATGGATTCGACTATTATTTAAATGCGTATCTTAGACCGATTGTTGATAGAACTTTTTATATTTTTATTGGTCTTGTTTCAGTTTTCATCATTTACAATACAATTACTTTGATTCGTTTCGTTTTACCATTAAGAGAAGAAATAAACGTTGTTATAAATGAAAGAGATATGTCAAAATATCAGCTTGATATTCATGATCTCTCTAAAAATAAGGATACAGTTACAACTGATGAAGACATTTTAAGATATTTACTTATGAATTATGTTAAAATGAGAGAAACTCACAGTTATAAAACTGCTAATTTGGAGGACTTCAGTAATAAAATTCTTGCCATACAAAGTAATTCGTCTTCCGATGTCACAAATGAATTCAGAACCTTTATGAGTAAAAGCAATACAACCGGTCCGTATTATTACTTTGGAAGAGATATAGAAACATCCGTTGAAGTAACATCTTTTATTTTTAATAGAATTAAAAGAAGTAATTTTCTTGATAAGATCAAAGATTATTTTGATGTAAAACTTTTACCAATTTCTGCCGACATTTACTATACTCTAACCATTAAAACAGATTCAAAAATATATACTGAAGATAGGAAAGCGGTTTTGGAATTTGAATATATTGGTGTTGAAAAAGATAAAAATGGCGTTATGTTTGCACCACAGTTTTCTGTTATAAATTACAAAAATTATAAAATAAAATGAAGTTGAAATTTGTTATTCTTTTTTTGTTTTTTGTGTCTTCTGCAAATGCGATTCAATATCCAAGAAGCATGGGTAAAGAAAAACGATTCAAAACATACGTTTATAACCCAAATGATGTATACAGTTTTACTGCTTTTTACTACAACCAAACATATATTGAATTTGAACAGGGTGAAACAATACAATCCGTCGCCCTTGGTGATGCTATACCTTGGTTATCACAGGTGGTTGGCAACAAACTTTTCTTAAAACCAATAGGTGATTATCCACAAACTTCCATGACAATTTTTACGGATAAAAGGGTCTATTATTTTGAATTGGACGCTCTTTATCCTGACGAGGTTGAACCTGACGAGATCACTTTTTATATAAAATTTATGTATCCAACTTCTGGTGAGAACAAAAATATAGTTAAATTTAATGTTACAGAAAAAAGAAGTGACTATCCAGATTTGAACGATCTTTCCAAATACAATTTTAATTATGAATTTGTTGGTAGCCCAAACATCGCTCCGGTTAAAGTTTTTGATGATGGAATATTTACCTATATGGAGTTTAGATCAGAAAATGCCGAAATTCCAGCGATTTTTTCCGTCAATGAAAGCGGCTATGAATCTCTTGTAAACTTTAGGGTCGTCGAGGAGTATATTGTCATAGAAGAAATTGTCGGTCAGTTCACCTTGAGAAGTGGATCAAATATAGTTTGCGTTTATAACAACGCTTTATACAAATTTAGGTGACAAAAATAAAGCCCAACACATTACTTTTATTTATTTCAACCTACACTTACTTGATTTTAATCGGCTTTGTTTTTTAAAGGAACGATCGTAAAAAACATTTTCTTACCTTCTAACTTTGGTTTTTCCTCTAATTTCGCAACCTCTTTTGTATCATCAACTATTTTATCAATAATAGTCTTTGTGTTATCAACAAGAGTAATTTCTCTACCTCTAAATTTGAAATTAAATCTAACCCTGTCCCCTTTTTCAATGAATTTAACAGCCTGTTTGATTTTTGTTTCTAAATCACCAATACCAATATTCATCGAAAGGCCGACCTCTTTTATTTGAGATATTTTTTGTTTCTTCTTGTTTTTATTCGCTTCGTATTTCATTTTGCTATAGTTAGCAATTTTACACACAATCGGACGAACATTAGGTGATATCTCAATAAGATCCATTCCTGCATCCTGTGCCATCCTTAATGCAGTAGACGTAGAAACCACACCAACCATATCGCCATTTTGATCAACCAACCTAACTTCTGGAAGCCTAATCGCTTTGTTTATTCTTAATTCTTTAAACATCTAAAAAAGTTTTGTACTTCTGTATACAAAAAATACTATCATAAGTCAAAAAAACTCGTCTAATCGGGGATTGACTAATTAAAGTTGATTAATTATATTAAGCAATTTCTCTCTCTCCTTTTTCTTCTTTTATAGATCTTACACTTATTATATTACTCACATATTCACTATACCCACAGTACTT
>JAIRSX010000112.1 GCA_031255235.1 Rickettsiales bacterium | reverse complement strand
GATAAGTATAGATGTAGAAGAAGAAGATTTGGTCTAAGATTCAATCTTGTAGCAGGGATTTATAATCTGGAGCTATTGTATGAGAAATAAGAAATCATATTTGCAGGAGGTCTATTGATGAAGTGGAGCTGGAAGATGCTATTGGAGCCCACAACACATCAACAACAGCCCACAACGACATCAGAACCACAATAACCAGTCATACATCAAACAAATCTAACCCTCACGCCGTGACACAGGCACAGATTGGTCTTGGCAATGTCAAAAATGTTGATCAAACTAATGCATCAAATATAACCAGCGGTACACTGGCTGCTGCAAGGGTTGCAACTTTAAACCAAAATACCACAGGAAGCAGTGGAAGTTGTACTGGTAACAGCGCAACCGCCACTAGCAGTGGAAGTTGTACTGGTAACAGCGAAACCGCCACTAAACTCCAAACCGCAAGGACAATAAACGGCGTCGCTTTTGATGGTACTACAGATATAACGATACCATCAGAACCAGCATATTATGATGATACAATAGAAGGATGGACGGGAGTTAGTGGCAGTCCATCAACAATGAATATAAGTAGGCTTCAAATATTAAAAGCATTAAATAATTTTGGTGTAGGGACAATATATTTCTATAATCCGTATAGTGGTGGTGGTATAGCAGAAACAAAAAATACCCTTTCAAGAATATGCGTAGTTTTATATAATGGTTATTTTGAATTATGTCATTTTGAAGAAATAGCTCCAGGTAATAGTAGAAGACATTTAATATCAGCGGAGTCAAATGCAGACTACATTACTTTAAATTTTTATAGTGACTCTGGTGCTGATAACGACGTTTTGAAAATAGTAGGAATACCAGGTGTGTTTTTTTAGAATTAAAAAGGTGGAACTGGAGCTGTATCAACTTCTTAAAAAAATACTTATGACTTACAATAGATTTTTTACTGCTCCACAACTAAAAGAATTGTGGAGCAAATATCATAGATGGAAATATAATATTTGTGTTTATAATGGTGGTCCAGGGAGTGGGAGAAAACCTGAAGGGAAAACAAAAGAACAAAAGGGAATTGACTATTACAAAAATAAATTACAGGGTAAGAGTGTTTTACATAAGGAAGTTGGCAAAATTGACTTTACAGGCAAAGGATTGAAAGAAACAATGTATAAGGGGTATCCTGAATTATTACATAGATTAGATAAGACAATAAAAGGAAGTAAGCATATTGAAACAAAACCACTTTACAAAGTAAGAAAAGACGATGCGATATCTTTTAGCACATTAAAAAATAAAAAAATAGAGGTTTTAACAAGGAATTTCAAAGACAATAAGCAATTTTATTTGGTAAGGTTAAAAGATATTAGAAAAAAGAAAGAATAGACAAAAAATAAATACTGGCAATTACCCATGCAAAAACAGGCTCCACCAGTATTAATTAATATGATTATACAATCTCATTTTTCAAATGTCAAATCTAAAAAAATAATAAGAAAAAATAAAACTTTAAAATAGTAATATTTGCGAAATAGTGTTGGGTGGACGATCACATCACCATATCTATATGCCACAGCCGAGACCTTTCTGTTTTCAACACCACTCGCAAACTTTAAGGGAAGTATACCACCATTATTTTCAAAAATCAATAAAAAAGAAGCATATTGGATGAACGCCGAAGTCTCATCATTTGAATAACAGCTGGAGGGCGATTTTTCTGTTGTCAATATGCAACTTATTACACCGAAATTATATGATAAGTTATTTCAGATGTCAAATCTTAAAAAAATCTAAATAAGAAAAAAAGAAAAAACCTAATATGAATATACATTCTATAATTACTGGTAGTCTAAACTACCTAAATAAAGAAATTGATATAAAACTAATCATTGGGAACGATGTTGTCTTTGATGATTACGGTAATCCTGTTTATACTGTCTCTCCAGTTATGGTAAAAGCAAGAATGCAAAGTTTAACACCGCAGGAGTTATCACAAATGGGAAACGCAAATCTAATTGATTACGAATATGTAAAGTTTTATATTGGTGATGTATTGGAAGCAAAAGCAATGAAAAATAAAGCATTCGACTTTGTCGTTTATAACAGCGAAAAATATAAGATTGTTATTAACGAAAACTGGAAGCAAAACAATTGGCAATGCATCTACGCTTACAAAGTTAAAGAGGAGGACACGACATGAACGAAGATAAATTAATACACTTCCTTGTGGATGTAATTCCGAAGCAAAAGAGAGTGCAATTTGTACGTCCATACATTAACGAAGCACCAGCACCCGTAAATGATTATTACACTATCTATATTATTGATGTAAACACACAATCAGCAGGACGTATAGAGAACGAATATATCCAAGGAAAATTAACACAGTCTATTAAAACCCTAAAGGAATACACTATACAGTATGATTTTATAGGTGATGATGCTTTGATAAACGCACTATCATATAGTGACATGTTGCAGAAGCTAACAGGCTTCGAAACAAAAGGCATAGGGTTTTTAAATGTAACTCCTGTCAAAAATCTTACCTTTCTACAATCTAATAAAGATTTTAAAGGTAGGTATGGCTTTGATTTACATTTATCTGTTGTAGATAGCGTAGACCTTGGAATAGAACAGGATGTGTTAGAAAAAATTACAGTGGAATGTAAGTTGGTAATAAATCAATAAAAGTAAAAAAAATAATGGAAAATGTAAGTAGTAATGTATGCTATCTGAAAAGAGAACAGATAGCATCCTTTCTTGGTGTATCACAAGAAAAAGCAGATTTATATTTGTTTTACGCAAAAGACGTAGAAACAAAGAAAAACGGTACAAAGTATTTTAATATAGATGAATTGAAAGATATACAGAAATCACAGGAGCAAAAAGAACTTGCTAAGGAAAATAAAAGAAAAGCCGACACAAATCAAACTTGTGCAAAAAATGCACAAGTTGGGAAAGTTAATACAGAAGAAGAGGAATACTTGACAATAGAACAAGTAGCAAAAAAGCTAGGTATAGAAAGAAATACCGCGATTGAAAAACTTTCTAAAGTTGGAGTTAAAGCAATTAAAAGCAAAACATTAAAAAATAAAAATGGGGTTGCTTTAAATGTCTATTCTAATAAGGAAATTACAGAAGTGTCGGAACAACAACAACAGGCGACACTTGCTAAAATAGACAATAAAGCAGAAAAGATTTTAGATAAAGAAGGAGCAATTGTTGTTGCTAATTCTTTTAAAAAAGTTTTAGAAGAGGCAGACCCTTTCGAAGTTTTGAAAATGACAACTGCACTAAATCAATTGTCTATGGAAAAAATGTTCGATCTTTTAAATACAAAAGACAGAACAATATCAATTCTAGATGAAAAAGTATCTAGTTT
>JAIRSX010000094.1 GCA_031255235.1 Rickettsiales bacterium | reverse complement strand
CCTGCCGCCCCCCCCCCCCCCCCCCCCGCCCCCCGCGCCCCCCCCCCCCCCCGCCCCCCCCAATATGCGAGCAAAAAGATCCAATTAAGACAAAAGAAACTAAGTATTTCGGTCTTGACGGAATGCTTGTTGATAGGGTGAGTTACTATGAAAAAGCAAAGGAAGAATTACAACAAAATCAAACGATAAAAGAGAATAAAGAAGATTTGATCTTTATCAAAAATTATTTAGAAAAAGAAATTTTTGATAAACCAGAACTATATATGAATTGGGAACTGCTGAGGCAAGGTGTAACTAATTTAGATTATAGGGCAACTCCTTTTGATTTATTGGAGCATTATTTATTTAACAAATCCTTACCAACAAAACAAGAATTATTGCAAAAAACATTTAATGATTTTTGTATTGCTAATAACTTAAATACCGAAAATATAGAACAGTTAAGAGAATTTTTTACTTTATATATTGCAGATCAAGAATTTAAAACCGTCATTGATAATAAAAGATTTGTAGAATTAGATGAAAGGCAAGATTTCGATATGGTAAAATATGGAAACATATCTCCACATACAGAGAAAACAGTAAATTACATTAAAGATAATGTAAATATTGAAAAATTTAATTGGAGGAGTAAAAATGACTGAGTATTTAAAACTTATAAATCAAGCAAGAGATTGTTTAGTTGGTAAAGTGCCAAGTCCGCAAGAACAAGTAAATCAAATTATGATTGCTTTAATATACAAATTTATGTATATTATGGATGAAAAAAGTGCAAAATTAGGTGGTAAAAAAGAATATTTTATTGATGAATATGAGCAATATTCCTGGAGAGATTTAATGTCTCCACAATATGAAAACCAACAAAAATATAACTTATATACGGAGGGAATTGAAAAATTTAAAATACATAAAAATCTAATTGATACTTTTAGACAAGTGTTTAAAGAAGCATATGTCCCATATAAAGATCCAACAACTTTAATAAGTTTTTTAAAAATTATAGATAAATTTGATTACAGCAATAGTGAAGTTTTGGGAAGTGCCTTTGAGCAATTTTTAAATATTATGGGAACGCAAAGCGATAGTGGACAATTCAGAACGCCAAGACATATTATTGATTTTATAGTTAATGTTGTAAATCCAATTAAAACAGACACAATTTTAGACCCTGCTTGTGGTACTGCCGGTTTTTTAATTTCTGCTTTTAGTTATATTGAAAAACAAAAGCCGACTCTACAAGAAAAACAAAATTTCACAAATAATTTTGCTGGTTATGATATCACACCAATTATGGCAACGATATCTATGGTAAATTTGTATTTACATGGATTTAAAAAACCAAAGATTTATGAATATGACACATTGACAAGTACAGAACATTGGAAAGATAGATTTGATGTTATACTTGCAAATCCTCCATTTATGACACCGAAAGGTGCAGTTATAAAACCAAATACAAATTTCACATTAAAAACAAAAAGAACGGAAGTGCTTTTTAGTGAATATATTTTAGAGCACTTAAAAAGTGAAGGGAGGGCTGGTTTTATTATACCTGATGGGGTAGTGTTTAGAAGTGATAAGGCGTATTTAGAATTGAGAAAAATGCTTGTAGAAAATGGGCTTTATGCAGTTGTTAAGCTTCCTAATGGTGTATTTCAACCTTATACGCAAATTGGCACAAATATATTTTTTATTGATAAGAGATTGAAAGGTAAAAGCGTGCTTTTTGTGGAAGTTGAGAATGATGGTTATGATTTTGGTAGTAATAGAAATCCAATAAATAAGAATGATTTGCCGGAAGTAATCAAAATTTTGGATGATTTTAAAAGCAAAGACGAACTTGTGATTGAAAATTATAAAGTCAAAGCATTAATTGTTAAAAAAGAGGAAATTTTAAATAGAAAAGATAGGATATTGCAAAGAAAAAGTTATGAGACCAAAGAAAAAATAGATGATGGAAAATACGAGATGGTGTCTTTAAGTGATATTTTAGATTTTAAAGGTAAAGGGAAAAGACCAGCAAGTTTTGTTAATGGAGATGGAAAATATAACTTTTACAAATCGAGTAAACATTTAGAAATTTTTAAATGTGATACAGCGGATTTAAACGGTGAATATTTGATGTTGGGCAAAGATGCCTGTGCAAGTGTGTATTATGAAAATGGTAAGTTTTCTGCCGCTGATAGTATTGTTTTATATCAAGTAAAAAACGATAGAATACATACAAAATATGTATATCAATATTTAAAACAAAACATACAGACTTTATTATGTCCTTTCTTCAAAGGGGCTACGATTTTACATGCAAGACCGAGTGATTTTGAAACGATACAAATCCCGCTTCCACCTATTGAAATACAAAAAGAGATAACTGCAGAAATAGACAATATAACTGCAGAAATAGACAATATAACTGCAATTATCAACAACAAAGAGAGAGAAAAAACACACTTCAAATCACTTATTAGAGAAGTAAAATTCACTTTAACGCCAGAAGAATTAGAAAAAATGGAAGTTAGTTTAAGTGATTGTTGTGATATTTTGAATGGTGCAACTCCTTTAAAATGTAATGAAAATTATTGGAATAAATGTGAAATTCCATGGTTATCTGTAAAAGATATAAAAGATAATGAAAGAATTATAATGCGGACAGAAAAATATATAACAAAACAAGCATTGAAAGAGACATCTTGCAAATTAATTCCCATTAATAGTATTTTGATATCTTGTACCGCAACAATAGGAGAATACGCCTTGACAAAAATAGAATTAACGACTAATCAGCAAATTAATGCACTCATTGTAAACGATAAATATAAGAGCAAAATAGAACCTAAGTATTTATTTTATTGTGCGATGTTGTGGAAGGACAAATTGTTAGACTTAGGTGGAAAAACTACTATTGATTTTGTGTCAACAAAATTATTGGGAAGTATAAAAATCTTTCTTCCTCCGTTTGAAAAGCAAAAAGAGATTGTTACAAAAATGGAAGTTATTGAAAATTTGAATAAGCAATTAAAAGTGACCGCTGCAGAATTAAAAAACAGAATAGATAATTACTTTAAATGTTTCGATGTTATTTGAAGCGCCTAACTTGGAATTTAATCTTGACCGAAATTTCTATTTTTCCTTATTTAATTAAATTTCTTTTGGAATAATTCATGAATTATTTTTGTCGTGTTCTTTTAAATTTAGTTTTTCAAAGAATATGTTATTTCTTTTTGACGCTCTTTTATAAACATCAGTATAAGATATGATCTCTGTATATTGAAAAGCACCACTATCTCTTATTTGATAAGTCGGTTTAAAATAACTATTTATGCCATACATTTTTGTGAAATCGTTAGGAACATGTATGTCGTTAAAATTTTCAGTGATTAGATAAGTATAAAACATTTGAATTTTAAATTTTTCTTTTATGTATTTTGTAACAAGCATAGTATATCTATCTATTTGTGAGATATTTAAATCATTGATCTTTGGGTCTTTCAACTCAATAATTATACATTTGGCATCATTTGGGAAAAAAATTAAATCAACTCCATTTTTTGTCAAATCTTCATTAAAACTCAATAACTCCCCTTTTTCACCTTCAGTTAAATCTTCTCGTATGATTTTCTCATTTTTGTATGTTATGTCTTTAATTTTTTCTTCACTCTTTCCTTCAAAATATAAAAATTGTTCATCCAACAGCCACATATTAGAATTTTTAACATCATTATTTCCTTTCCGAAAAAACAAATTGTGAAATAGTTTTTCCTTCTGTTTTGTGTTATCTTTATAGAGATTTATAAAATTCTCCAGCAAATTTAAGATGTATTTTCTATACAATATATAACTTGATAATTCAATAGAATTACTTAAATTTATTTCATCTGTATATTAGACCTGGTGCGTAAATATTTTTTTACTTTACAATATGTAGTGGTTATTGTTTTGTTAAAAACAATAACCACTACATAATTGCTATGTCAAAATATGATTCTGTTAAGAATCTAAAGG
>JAIRSX010000018.1 GCA_031255235.1 Rickettsiales bacterium | reverse complement strand
TTGGTATTGTTAACGTTATTACTATTAGCATTATTACTCTTATCTTCTGGAGTAATGATTGGTTTATTCACACCAAGTAGTCTCTCCCTTACCTTATCCATACTTATCACACTATGGAGATAAAAGTTGTAATCTGCTTTTCTACTGGTATCAGGTTTTAATAGGATATTTACCAAATATTCTTTATTGTTCTCTGCTTTCATAATTGAATAAGTGCTTATTCTACCCTTTGCTATATTCTGTATATCAAAATCAGTTAAAACCAGTTCTTTTGAGTTAGATATAAGCTGGGGGAGGATGGTAAGGGCTTGGAGTTTTTCTTTACTAATTGCTCCGTGATTAAAAGATGATGCAATACCATTTCCTGTTATTAAAACTTTTTTATCTCCCCATATAACTTCAATATTGCTAAATTGACTTTTAAATTCGTTTATGCTATCTTTCATATGGGAACTTATTTCTGTTATGCTATGTGCTACTGTGGGGTTCCCGGTTTCTACCCTACTTAATCTATATACCTCCTTTATAATACTATCACTTTTGTTGCCATTTGTGTTTTCATTCTCTTCTCTTACAAGATGTCCTATTCCTTTCCCTATATCCATCCCGATTCTCTTTGCTTGTTCTTCCCATCTTTCTATTAATTGTTCTTTTGTTATGTTTTTGTCTTTCTTTGGCCTCAGTTTGTTCCATAATTTGTTCATTGCTTCTGTGTTGTCAAAGTGAATGCCTAGTCTTTCTGCTTCTGTCTCTAGTCTCATTCTTGCCATGCTAAACTCATCTCTGATGTCTTTGGATATACCTTTGATTTCGGGGGCATATTGTTTAATCTTCTTCTCTTGCTCTATTGTATAACCTATCTTGGTGAGATTGGTAGTGAGTTCATGGTAATACATTTGTCTTATGAGAGATTCGTTGTTTAATGCTTCAGTAAAATCTACTGCTTTAATCTTATTGTTTTTGTCTATTCCTATATTATGTATCAGACAATGAGTATGTATATCAGGGTCTTTCTCTCTGCTACAACAATGGTTGTAGTTGGTTGCTATCATGTTGTCTATCTTTTCGTATTCCCCTTTGGTTCTAACGAATAATAGGTTTTCTTGTATGTAATCAAGGGTGTTGTGTATTGCATTCATATGAGCATCTATTACTCTTTTATCTCCATAGACCAATCCTGCTATGCTTACACTCTTAGGGGCTGATAGGGTGAGTTCTATACCATCTTTTCTTTTGTAGATTCCGTCTTTCTTTTGCTCATTGGTTAGATCTGCTTGGATACGCACATGTTTTGCAAGATCAATCTTTTTAGAACCTTCTGCTCTAATTGCTGATCTGTATTCTTTCTCTTTTTCTTTTTTAAAATTGTTAATGCTCCGAGTAAAAATTGCTATATTTGATTTTGGAAGATCGCTTGTATAAGAGAGGTTGTTTGGTAGATTGGTAGACAACTCTTTGAGTTTTTCTTTCTCAATTACGTTATGTAAATAAAACTCTTTTTTGACTTTATCATTAATTTTATCTATGCTCGTAGCAACATGATCGTAGCTTGGGCGTTGGTCATTAGCCTTCAAGCCCTTGCGATCTAAGTAGTTTGGGTGCCTGTTGTTAACAGGCAAACCCTTACAAGTTTCCTTTACAATGGTCTCAACAATATATTCCTTTCCATCAATGTTTATATTTGTTCCCATCAGATAAGTATTATATCCTCTATCCTTCCAGTTTTGTTCTTTGCTTATAATTATTCCATTGTTAATAATTTTATCTAGATGTTTAAATGCTATAGCTATATTTTTATCAATTAAGATCTTATTATTGTCAATTTCGCTATGTTGTATTGAGTTTTTAATACCAGTTTTTGATAATTCTACTTCTCCAAGTTCTTTGTGCTCAAATACTATCTTTTTAAAAACAACCCCATCATTTCTAACACCATCTATTTTACTGTATTTGTCATAGTAATTAAAAACCTCTTGTTTTAATTCATTAATATTTTTACCTACAAATTCATTATTTTTCGTTTCTGCTACTGGTTCTTGTTTTAATAATTCTGCTATCTTATTATCTATTTCGTTTATATACTTTCCTTCTACTTTATGTGTTAAAGAATTCTCTTGTTTATTTTTTACATTAAAGATATCTCTAAATTCATATATCTTGTTTCCATAAATTGCATTCGTAATAAACCTATTATCCTTATCCACATAGAACTTTCCGTGAACTATTGCGCTGTAATCCTTTTCATTTAGTGGTTTACCACTTAAACCAAATACCTTTGCTGTGTTTCCATACCATTCTCCTCCTGCTTCTTGTTCATAATACTCAAGACCACCTTTATTCTTTTGGGCAACCACCTTATCAACTAATTGAAGTTGTTTAAGATCATCTGCGAAGTATCCCTCTGCATGTGCCACTGTTAAAACTCTCATTACTGCCATTGTTATATTTTTCTTTATTTATTTACCTTTTTTCCTTTCCTTTTCTTTTATCCTTTTCCTATTTAAACAAGTCGTCAATGGAAATCTTATCGCCTTCATCCGTTTTCTTTGGCTTTTTGCTTTGCTTCTTTTCTTTCTTTGGGGGTTCGTTTTGCTCCTCTTGTTCTCTTTCAGTGTTTTCAATAGTAGTGTCATTTTGCTCCTCTTTATCCCATTCCTCCTTCTTATCCCATTCCTCCTCCTTATCATATTCCTCATCATATTCCCCATCATTCCCTTGCCACTCTACTTCCCCATCCTCCAATTCCTCTTCCCCATTTTGTTCCTCCTCCTCTTGCTCCTCATCCCCATCCTCCAATTCCTCCCCGTATTCTCTGTCCTCCTCCTTTTCATTTTGATTATTGTTTTGCATCGGTGCTGTTTTGACACTATTAATTGGTGCTATTTGTTCCTCTCGTTTTTGTGGTACTGTTTCTATTTTTATCTCTATCTCTGTTCCTATCTCTGTTTCTGTCCCTGCTTCTGTTCCTATCTCTGTTTCTTTCACTTCACTCTGTTTATTTATACCCTGGTTTATGTCTTGGTTTATGTCTTGGTTTATACCCTGTTCATTTATACCCCGTTGTTTTATTTCCTTTCTTTCCTCATATCTTTCTGCTTTTTTAGCATAGTTCTTGTATTTAAACTTGCTTAATGTGACAGGGAAGTCTCCTGCAAACTTAATGTATGTTTGTAGGTTTGGTAGTTGCATTATCTCAGTGGGTAGTATGATATTCTTTTGAACCTCCTGTTGGTTTATGGAAACACTATCTTTGGCATCACTTACTCCGAATGAAACGTTTTCTCTTCTTTCTTTTATTTCTTGCTTACCAAGATTATCACTGCACCATTGGGCTGTGTCCTTATCTGGTGTGTTAAGCACAACTCTATTTCTACAAAGACCACTGGTGATTCTTGCTTTGTCATAACCATAGACAGAATTTAATTGAGAGAAAGTCTGTAATGATAGCACAAAGCATCCCCCAAACTGTCTACTCTCTGCCAACCCTGTATGAAGAGATGGAAGGAAATGGAGAGAAGCAAGTTCATCTATTATTATCCATATCTTTCTATTCTGTGATTGTTCTAGTGAAAGTAGAGAGTTGATTGCTATATCTAACCAGGTTGATATGAGAGGCTTTAATGTTTCGTGCATATCTGCTCTACTTGATATAAACAGGAAACCCTTTTGTTTATCATTATTTATCCAGTCCCTTATGCTAAATGAATGTTCTCCTGTTAACTGTTCTTCTCTTAAGGTTGTCAGACTTCTCAAGTTAGTTGCTATCATAGTCATCACAGATAATGCTGTCTTTGGGTTTTCTGGATCAATGATAAGTTGAGCAGGCGTATCTTTAACCAATTGGGCTGCTCTCTCTAAACCTATGTTTAATAGATTGTCTGTTAAATCTTTATTAGTAAACTTCCCAATTTCTTTTAATTTGTTTGCAACAGAACTAAATAATACCCTCGCTGAGTTATTCCAGAATGGATCCATATTACCACTTGCCTCTGGTATCAATGCTGCTGCTATGCTATCAAAGTCATACTTGTTCCTCACTTCATTAAATAAAGACCAATAGGGAGTTCTGACATCAAGTGGGTTGAGAATAGTATCTCTTTCAATCATAAATTGTTCTTTTAGTTCTTGCTTTCTGGTGGGGGTTATGTTATTGTCATTTTCTGTTAAATTTAGCTTATTATCTATCTCATTGCCATTGTAAAACTTACTCACAAATGCTCCCATTCTATCATAAATAATTGCTCTGTCTCCATTCCTTCTTATTTGTTCTACGAGTTGGTTGAGTAATACTGTCTTACCTGTTCCACTTGCTCCTGTGATAATGGTGTGTATTTGTTCTGTTCCAGATGGATAGGTGATGTTGGCAATGTTGTAACGGACTAGTTGATTTGTCTTTTGGTATCTATTGTACCTTTTAATAACTCTGTTTAAAATTCTTGGAGGGACAATCTTTGCACCTCTTAGGTATTTGTTCTGACTTACGAAGTAACCTTTTATAAGGAAAGAGGTTAGTATAGCAAAGAAAGCAAAGAGATAATAGGTTATTAGTAAGGATAAATTAGTTTTTATATTGGTTGTGGTTCTATTGTATATATCCTTATGTCTCTTATTGTTAACGACATCTGTTGCCTTTACCTTTATTTTTGCAAACTGTCCATTCTTATCAATTCTATTGCTTACAACCTCCATTACTTCAAACGGTTGCTTTCTGTCTACACTCTGTTTTGCTTTCATGTAATGATAGGTATCCCTGACATCACTAATGCTAAGAGTGATATAAAATTTATTGAATGTAAGTAACAATGCTACATACAATGACCAAAGGAATAGTTTCTTAACTACATCCTTTAACATTGCAAGGGAATGGGTAAGTAATTGTCCCCCACGTATTAAAGAAGATAACATAAATATTTATTTTTTTGTAGATTCTTGTGGAAATTTTGGTAAATTAAGGGACTCATCGGATCTCTTTTTCTTGATACCCAATAACTCTTTCAGTAGTTCTTCAGCCTTCTCTTTACCTAATAGTTCGAGACAGAGTTTGTTGAGAATACGCATGATTAACTCCATGTCTGTTTTATAGCCCAACATAATCTTTTTAAAGTTACTATCTGTGATAATATCTTTAAAATCAGTTAGTATATCCTTTACATCATCAAGATATGAAATATTAGCCTCTGAGATATTGCTAGTCTTTGAGATATTGCTAGCCTTTGAGATATTGCCAATCTCAACCTCTGAGGTATTGCTAACCTTTGAGATATTGCTAGTCTTTGAGATATTGCCAATCTCAACCTCTGAGATATTGCTAGCTTTTGAGGTATTGCCAATCTCAACCTCTGAGATATTGCTAGCTTTTGAGATATTGCTAGCTTTTGAGGTATTAAAGATATCTGTGTTACCCACTAGCAATTGTTTCAAAAACTTGCTGTAGGACATCCTAACACCAAACCTTTTATTATACTCTTTTAATTTTTTTGTTAGATCATCCTTTTCTTCTTTAGTAAGATAGACCTTAACTTCCTTTAGTTTTAGCACCATATAAAAATCCTTCAATTTTGTTAATTGATTACACAACAATTCAAATTGAAAAATTCTTAGTCCTACTTCAACTAAAAATTTTCTGATGGGGAAGATAGCCTTTTAAAGGACGTTTGTCAAAAAAAACTTTTAAACTTTTGGTGCCTTAAAAAGATATTTTTATTTCTTTTCCAAGTGCATTTGCCACATTATATAAAAATTCCAATGATGGTAAAGTTCCAACGTTATTTCTTTCTAATCTTGCAATAGATGCTTGTTTTGTATTAATCTTTTTAGCAAGTTCTGTTTGGGTCATTCCTTTTTCCTTTCTTGCTTCAATTAGCATTTTTGAAAGTTTATTTTTTAAAATTTGTTTTTCATATAGTTTTTTAAATTCTATATTTTCACACTCTTTTTCTATTAGATTATCAAGTGTATAATCACTAATATATTTATTTTTCATAACTCTCCATAATTTCTTTTAATCTTTTTGTTGCTTTCGCAAAAAAAAAGTGCCGCCACAAAAACAGGACGGCTTTAAAAAAACTACACTTTCAACATTTTGATTATGTTATTAAATTATATTTTTGTCAAATGTTTTTTCTTATATAGAAAGTTATTTTTTTCCATAGAAAGTTATTTTGTATCACTTCAAGTTGTTGTCAATATCTTTTAAGATTATTGCTTTCAAATAACTTGATAAAGAAAGGGAACCTGCTTTCTTTGATAGTTCTCCATATTCACTTTCTGAAAAGAACAGAGTAACTTTCTTATTTGCTATTTTATCTGCTGGTTTCTTTGGTCTACCACTTCTTTTAACAAATACATCCCGACTATTATTTATGTTTTTTTCCTCAAAAACATTCTTACTTTCTTTTTTATATTTAGTATAATCTATCATAATTTATTTATCCTCCTTTTTTTTAGTTTTATTAGTGCTATTAGCACCATCAACAATAGCATTATTCTTACTATTATCTTTCACACTTTCAGTCTCTATCTTGGCTCTTGCTATGCCAAGATTTAATTCAAGGGTAGTTTTTACTTTACTTGTATCACCTTCTATATTTTTTAAAAGCATATTGGTAAGATTGCTTACTGCTTTAGTAAGATAATTACCCATTTCTTGTTCTGTTTTAGCATTACCTGCATTATCAAGGTTTCTTGTTATCTCTCTAAACTCAGTGAATGTGTTTATAATCTGTATAGTCATTTGTGTTGCTCTTTCTCCCCTTAATATGGTAGCAAGCATATAAAGACCTTGTTCTGTGAATGCTTTAGTTGGAGATGGAGAATATTTGATATCAGTGAGGTTATCAAAATTTTTGATAACCTCATCTTTCTCTTTCTTTTCCAATTCAAATATAAAACCATCAGGAAACTTATCTGTATTATTTTTTATGGCTTGTGTTATTTCACGAGTTTCAACTCCATAAATCTCTGCTACATCTCTATCTATGATAACAGGTATATCTCTTAGGGTTATGATTTTACTTTTGATATAGTCATAGTTTATAACATCGTTATTATTGCTGTTATTGGTTATGGTGAGATTTGTAACTTTATTTTTTGGGGAAATATTGGAACCCTTTTTAGTTCCCTTTTTCTCTTCATTATTTTGTTTTTTTACCATAATATTATTACTCCTCTATATTTTTTATAAAATCAACTATTTGCTGAAATTGCTGTTGTAGTTCCCTGTAAGAATAAGCAAGCAATTTATCTTCCTCCATTATAGAGTTAATACTTTTAGTTTTTTCAAAGATCTTTTTAAAGGCTGTAGTTTGCTTTATCTCAAAAAAAACAAACTCATCCTTTTTATAAAAGTTTTCCATTAAACTTTTTGCTTCTGCAAAGTCATTCTTAGTTGTTCTATTAACCACAATGATTACTCTATCATTATACTTCTTTACTTCCTCAAGAGTATTAATGGTTGTTTGGTTATCTAAAAAACTATTAATCATTGGGACAATGATCAAATCTGCTTCTTTAAACAAACCAATTGCTCTTTCATCTATCCATCCACCTAAATCATAGATATTAATAGAGTTGCTTTCATCTATATCTGGAAACTCCTCATCTTTCTCAATCCTGATAAACTGGTTTTGTGATAAAACACTCTCCAATGGACTGTAGACATCATTTGTGATAATGCCAGCGTTTAGGGTCAGGGCAAGATTTACTGCTATGCTTGTTTTACCCTGTCCTCCTTTTAAATTAAAAATTACTATCTTCATTTATGTATTAAAAATATATTAATAATTACTATTAATAAGTAATTATTTAATAATAAATATATTTTATATACAATGTCAAATAATAATAAATAATTATTATTATAAATAAATATAATTATTATTAATATAATGGATGTATAAAAAATACATAGTAAATTTATAATAAGTATTATTATATATAATTATATATAGTTTGTAATAGTTTATTATGTATTATTATATTGTTTATTATGTGTTATAATAAATATTATTATATAATATAATAGATATTATTTATATATTATTATATAGTATAATGATATATAATAATGTTTTATTATATATCATATATATAATTATAATTATTTATATAATAATTTATAATGCAATGTTATATTATCAAAACATTATAACTCATCGTTTATAATTTTATCTAATAAATTATTTAATTCATCTTTTAGTTTAAATATCTCCATATTTAATTGAAAAATGCCAAGTTGTTTATTTCTATCTTTTTCTTGTTGTAAAGTTGAGTTAGTAAGTTGTGGTTGTGAGTTGTAATATTCTTGTGCAATTTGCTGTTGAATTGGTTGTGAAAATAAAGGAATTTTTGCTTTTTTTATTACATCATAAATTCTAATTTCTTTAAAAGCTGCGCCGGTTCCTACATTATTTATATAATTTTGAAAAATATTTGAATTAAACCAACACAAACAAAATATATAAAAAAATTCGTTATCTTTTTCATATTTTATTTGATACATACCTTGATTAAAATGTCCTTTATTAAAATTATCCTTTTTAAATAAAATTGTATCAAAAATATTACTTCTATTGCTCAAAATAATACTATCATCCTTTAAATTATATTTACTTGTTTTTATATAATTTTTATTTTTTATAATTCCTTTTTTACAATCTGTTGGTGTTATCCATATATTACCTTTCCCAAAAATTCTTTGTTTAGGTGTATTCCCTCCTTGTATATCATTTTCTTTAAATAAAAAATAACCACCATTATAAATATTAATACCAACCCCCCCCCCCCCCCCCCCCCCTTATAATTCTCAATCAAAAACTTTGTCTTTTTATACTCTTCGCTATACAAACCAGTATCAAATCTATTTTCTGCTTTTATTTCATTTATGGTAGGACAAGTATATTTAAAAACTTTATCACCTTGATTGTTCATCAATTCTTCTTCTATCATTTTATCAATCTTTTCATTTTTTAGTCGTATATTTAATTCTTTATCAATTATGTTTTGTGTAATTTCACTTACTTGTTTAATAGTATCTTCATTTTTGGGGAATGGAATTTGAAATTCTAAAGCAATTTTCTTTGAATGTCTTATGGTTGAACCTTCGGCTGTATTTATATCAATAAAATTCTTAAATAATTGTGATTTTATAAAAGCATAATTATAATATAAACTTTCTGGTTTCAAAGTAAGGCATAAAATTCCGCTACTTATAATGTCATCTTGTGATTTTCCATTACACAAACAACTTTCACCTAAACCCGCACCATTACCATCTTTTGCAATTAAGATATCGTTTTCTTTTGGTTTTATATTATGTATTGGAATACAATATTCCTCACTTGTATAGTCAATTAAGTAATTGTCTGTTATATTTGCTGTTTTCAAAAATCTGTATTTCTTTATATCGCAATAATTCTCACTTCCTATTTCTCGTCCCTGTTTTTCTTCTATAATAAAATCAGTTAATGGTTTGCAATTAGTGTTTAAGCATAATAATTTATGATAATCTTGTGAGGACAAAGAAAAATTATGTTTTTCAAATTGACTTTTATTTATATTGCTCGGTTTTTGAATGTAACTCTTCATTTCACTTCTCCCGAACAAAAAGCATTCTTAATTTCTTGTTCTTGTCTTTTCGTAAACTCATTAAAATCAATCAATAGTTCTGTAAAATCCTCTTTCAATTTATTTGTTTTCTCAAAAGTGTCCTCTTCTATAATATATTGCGGTTCAAAACATACCATTCTATCTTTTGTTTTTACTTCATAACCTATATTTTCAATCTCTTTAACAAAAACTTCATAGTCATTTTTTAATAATGACATTTCATTTTGTTTCGGTTTATAGGCAAAAATTACAGTTGTAGAAACACCTGTTTCTCCGAATGTATTTGGTGGTAAATCAAGCAATGCCACAATTCTTACTTTATCAATTAACCATTTTCTACATTCTTCCCACTCTTTTATACTCGCAATACTATTTGATAAAATAATAGCAAATCTTCCTCCTTCCTTTGTTAGACGATAAGTGTTTTCTAAAAATAAAACACCCATATCCATACTTTTTACTTCCGCTTTTTTGCCATTTTCTTTTTCTGGTTTTTTAACTTTATAGGTCTCATATAATTCAATTATATTCTTGTTATTATCAGTAATTTTTAAATCCCTGCCTTTACCAAATGGAGGATTTGTTGCTATTAAATCGTATTGTTTTAAATTATATTCTGGATGTAATTTATGTTGCCAATTTTTATCATAATTTTTACTATTAAAATTTGTTTTATCTCCTTTAATGCTTTGTTGCTCTGTAATATTATCATTTTCCATATATTTTTGTTGAAAGGAATCCATAACTTTTAAAGTCGCTCCACCATCTCCATTTAACACTAAATTTAATTCTGCTAATTTTAAATTATCTTTTTCAATATCAAAACCATATAAATTTGTTGCTAAACTTTTTTCTTCGTTAGAATGGTTATGTCTAAATGCTGATGCTAAGAAATCACATATACCACAACAAGGGTCGCATAGTGTTTCATTTTTCTGTGGATTTAACATTTTGATAATTGTTTCTACAAGAGGGATTGGTGTAAAAAATTGTCCTCGTTCTGCTTTTTTATTATCATTGCCAAAATTATTAAAAATTATTTGGTTGAAACTCTCATTATTTGCTTTCAAAATTGATTTATTTTGAAAGATTTTAACCAGTTCCAATATAAACTCCTCATCGTTTTTATCTGGTATTTCAAAGTTATAAATAACTGCCGATAATACATTTTTATAATCTTTCTTAGCGTTCTCTTTTAAAAGTTTCATTCGTTTTCTAAATTCTTCTAAATCATTATCATAATAAAAACGTTGTTTATAATTTTTATCACTTATTGTTTGTTTTTCGTCATATACTTTTAGGGTTAAGAATTCCACAATTAAATCTTGCACTGGTTTATTTGGGTGTAATTTATCTTTTGCTCGATTTAACATTGCTAATAGATCTTTAAAATTGTTTTCATTTATAGCATCTAAATATTCAAATTTTAATTTTATAGGAGTATTTGCAGAATTTATATTTTCTAACAAATCCTTATAGGAAGGTATATCATCGTTTATGGTATAATTTTTATTTCTTTCGTCATATCTTGTGGGTTGTAAATTTTGTATCCTTTTGTATAAAAAATAATTTTTATCATCAAAATACAAACCAAAAACTTTATCTTTACTTTCATTTTCTCTCATGGCAGAAAAAAGTTGTTGTGTAATCGCCTTATCTAAATCTTGTTCTTCATTTTTCTTTGTTTCAGCAACTAATAAAATATTTTGTCTAATTTCTGTTATTTTAGTGAAATCAATTTCACTAACTTTCTTTTTAAAAATACAAATATCTATTTTTAAAGGAGCAGAATTTTTATTACCTTTTGGAATGGAAAATTCAACAAAAATATTTTCTTTGGGAAATTTACCAGAGTGAACTAAATAATAAACAAATCTTGCCCTTATATATTCTTCTGTCCAATTATTGAATTTATCTTTTATATCTTGTCTGCTTATTTTACTCTCAACACCAAGTTTTTTATAAAAATCATTGTCAATAAAATCTTGTTTTAAACAATTATTTGAAAAATCATTAAAATAATCTTGCTTTGCCTTATCTCGTAAAGACATAATTACCTCCACATCTTGAAGTTATGTTATGCTCTGTCTTTTTGTATATATTATATTGATTTAACATTTTTTTATGAAAAAATATTTTTTCTTTATATTAAGATTTATTTTTTTTATAAAAAAAATATTTTTTATATAAAAAATGGGATTAAGGCAAAAATAGATTGAAAAAATAATTAAAAATGGATAAAAAATAAGAAAACATAAAAACAATTTGACAATATGTATATTATAATATACATTATCATTTATAATAATTGTAGAAAAAACTGATATTTTTGTAAAATGGTTGTTTGATTTAAAAGATAATCAGGCAAAAAGAATAATAGTTGCTAAAATAAAAAGAATTGAAACAGACAACTATTTTGGCGACCATAAAAGTGTTGGCGATGGAGTGTTTGAAATGAGGATACATTGTGGAGCAGGTTATAGAATATATTATGTTCATGATGGCGATACAGTTATTATATTGTTGTGTGGTGGCGATAAATCAACACAGCAAAAAGATATTAAAAAAGCAAAGGAGTTATTATGTCAGTGAAATTAAAAGTGAAAACATCAAAATTTGATGTAGCAGAATTTATAAAAACAGAGGAGGATATGGAAGGTTATTTAAATGCTGCAATTGCTGAAAATAGTCCAACATTATTAGTTGCTGCTCTTAATGATATAGCACGAATAAAAAGCATAAATAAAATAGCGGAAAATATAAAAGTAAATAGGCAAGGGCTCTATAAAAATCTCAATGGTAAATCAAAAATAAGTTTTGAGACAATTTATAAAGTTGTTGATAGTTTAGGGTTTAAATTTTCAATAGTTTCTAAGGCGTAAATATTTAAAACGTGTTCTTTAATATTTCTTTTTTAAAAAAAGAAACAAAAAATTTTTTGTCTT
>JAIRSX010000014.1 GCA_031255235.1 Rickettsiales bacterium | reverse complement strand
TAATAATCTTTTTCTACTTTAGAAATGTAGTCATCCCAAATTCCCTCTGTGTTTAACAAATTTAATGTATTTGATAAAATAGGTCCATGTGGCAAACTAAAAAAACTGTCAAAAGATATAGAATGCCCTCTTTCTTTAATGGATAATCTATCGGCCAAATATAATTCTTTCATTAATTTTAATTCATTTAACTGATTATTATTAAGTTTTAAAAGATAAATTATTTCCTCTAATACTTTCCTTTCATTAAACATAAAAATGTTGTATTATTTTTTTTAGAAAATGAAATTTTTATCAACTTTTCATTTACGGCAATTAGTCTTATTTATTCTCCTTAATTCGTTTATATTCCGCTTCTTCTTCTAAAGAGCATTGCAAAAACTCACTAAATTCTTTTTGTTTTTTCCAATGTTCCTATCTGTTCAATCTCCCCCCTAACACTATATAATTTATAAAAATTATTCTAGTCAAGTACCTTACATTAGCTTTATCCTTTTTACTTACCAAATTTCTTATAAAGGATCACAGCAATGGCAATCGCAGGTGAGAATAAAATCAAGTTAAATGATAAGTCAACAAACTTTTGTGATGCTAAAATAATATTATTTATTGCTTTGTCAAAAGAATTTTCAATACTCCAGTTACTTGTGGATAAATTCTTAGGATATATAGATATATTGACTTTCGTATAGTTTATGTTTAAATTTATTTGTTTGTTAGTATTGTTAATTTGATCAATTTCGTTTTGAATATAACTAAGTTCTCTGTCTATTTGTAATTTGTCCTTTCCTTCCAAAAAGAGTTTTTGTAGCCTTTCTTTTCTCTCCAACAAAACTTTCATCCTATTTTCGTTGTTATTCAATTGTTCTTTAACATTTTCGTTGGTGCTGCTCTCGTTTTTTACACTACCACTTTTTTTAACTTCCTGTATAAAATCACTTACAAGATCGGTTTTTATTCTGATTACCCAATGGTAAACATTATTATTTGAGTTAAAATTTTCGACATTACCATCAAATTTATCAATCACAGAAAGGACACTATTTCTGAGTTTTGTAGTATTTCTGGCCTCCAGCATCACAGAACGGGTTTCTATAGTTTTATTGTTACTGTTGATAGACTCAAAAGCAACAGACTTTGCCATTGGTCTTATTAGATCGTTGTTAGATGCAATCGGCTTTATTTTATTGTTTCCTGTGAAGAAAAACAATAACACTATTATCAGTATATAAACAAGGTTATTACTTATAAAATCATTCAATTTTCTCATGGTCTGTGAATACCAACTCTTTTGTAAGAATCAAATTAATTATCATCTGAAACAAAGATTATCATTTTTCTCGGTATACCAGAATTTTTCTTATGATTAGCTATATTCCTATTCAAAAATTTAAGATTTTTAATTGACTAATCGATAACCACTCACGGACGGTTATAAAATGGTCGGGAACGCCGTACCAGTGAATATGGCAAACGCAATAGCAAATAGTGTGTAGCATTTTGTGTGATAAAATACCGTATATTTTTATGATTGTTGCTTTTACTTCTTCCACCGCTTCTCCTGTTACTACTCCAATTTAGATCCCAATCAACTTTAATTTTTTGTAATTAAAGAGGGTTTTTACTTATTAAGGACACATCACATCGCAACATATGCCACTTCCTTCTTCTCCTCTACAACTGCCAATCTTACTTTAAACAATGATATTATCGGCATAATACACTTGTATTTGCTGTAAATTTAGACAAAATGTTACGAAACACCTAAACGATACCGCGATAATAAAGAAGATTTCAAAAATTTCAAAGTAACGCTTTTCTTTCAGAAAATTATAAACACAATATGTATTTACGGATAAGTAAAAAGAAATGATTGCAAAATTTGTCAAAGACAGAAGATAGCCACCACAAATAAGCAATGATCTTATTATTTTTTCAAAAAGTAAAAATGCTTTAAAATTAAAAATATGGATGATATAATAATTTTTGAAAATAAAAAAGTAAGAAGAAAAGAGCATAATGGGGAGTGGTTCTTTTCTGTGGTAGATATGGTTGGCATTTTGACAGAAAGCGAACATCAAAACGCAAGAAATTATTGGAAAGTATTAAAAAACAGATTAATGCAGGAAGGTGCTAATGAACCGGTTACAAAATGTAACCAGTTGAAACTAGTAGCAGAGGATGGAAAAATGAGAGAAACCGACTGTGCTAACATTGAGACAATGTTTAGAATTATCCAAAGCATACCATCTCCCAAAGCAGAACCATTCAAGCAATGGTTGGCAAAAGTAGGTTATGAAAGATTACAAGAATTGGAAAACCCAGAAATAGCACAACAAAGAATGATGGAAATATATAAACAAAAGGGTTATAATGAAGATTGGATAAATAGACGAATACAATCAATTAAAAATAGAAAGGAACTAACTAATGAATGGGATGTAAGAGGAGCACTGAAAAGTGATTATAAGATTTTTACTTCCCTTATGTCGAAAGAGACGTTTGGGATAACGCCAACAGAACATAAACAGATAAAAAATATAAAAACAACCAATAATTTAAGAGACCATATGAGTGAAACCGAATTAATACTTACCATGCTTGGAGAGGTCACAGCAAAAGAAATACATAAAGGAAAAAATACCAAAGGACGCATTAATTTAAAAAATGACATTATTAAGGCTGGTAAAATAGCAGGTGAAGCTCGCGAAAAAATAGAAAAAGAGACAGGAAAACCAGTTATCAGCAGTAAAAATCATTTAAAATTAAAATAATTTTGGTGCTTGACTAGATAATTCTATAAATTATATTAGGAGGCAAGTCGTTCAACTGATATTATCTATCACACACGCTCTTGCTCTTAGGTAAATCATCATCCAATACCGGCGACGCTGTTCCCACTTCTCCTCTTCCTCCACCACATGGATGGCATGGAGAAACATCTAAAATGATAACAATAAAATAATAAACAACGTCCCTATTATTGACAAACATCCGTTACTTTACTACTACCACAAAATTTGATATCTAATGACGGTGCTGCTCCTGCTCCTCCTCCTCCACAACTGCCAATCTTGCTTTCATCAACATACATGTTAGATGAAGATAGTTCTCCAATCTTTATATGACCTACTGCCTTGTCATTTCCTTCACATGACCACATAGAATCACTATCAATACCATTACCACCATCATCAGAAGAAGAAGATGATATATCACAACCTTGTGCTATTGCCATTCTTTTGCCTTCTTGATCTTTGATACTATATCCTAATTTATTAAAGAAGCTTTCAATATAATTACATTTAAGTTTGTTGTTTGTGGATTCAAATCTCATTTCAGCATCACCTGTAAAATAGTAGGAGATATCTTTTGATAGTTTAGGGTATTCTCCTGGTTTATGGTTAGGATAATATCCATTTAAGAAAAGATCAACGATAGATATATGAGTTGGATCAGGATAATTTGGAGAACCTTTATAATCATATGGAAATATGTTTTGTGCTATTGCATTATCTTTGTTATCACTACTTGAGCTACTATAGACGGAAGCACTGTTAACACCACCTGATGTAGTATCAATATATCCATCATTATTTAGATCACCTGGTAATCTACCATACATTTCATAGAATGTATTGAATGAGGTTTTTCTGGTCATAAACTCTCTGACCATTGAATGTAGATTTGCACTCTCGATTAATCTCCTTCCTCCAGTAACTCCTGCCATTAGTAATCCCAATATTATAAGAACAATAGAAAGCTCTATTAAAGAAAAGGCAAGTATTCTTTTAGAATAATTGATGATAGATTCTTTGGTGATATTAGATTCTTTAGTGAGGATAAGTTCTTTAGTGATACTAGACTCTTTAGTGAAGATAGATTCTTTAGTGAAAATGTTGGATATATTGTTTCTATTTACTCTCTCTCTCTCTCTCTCTCTCTCTGTAAATACAGAGTCCAATAATCCGTCGGGATTGACTAAATAAAGTTGATTTTTTTTATTTTTGTCATTTATTGTTCTATTTATTTTAATAAATGATTGAATATGAAATCAGTTTCTAATTGTAATTGTAAATATTGTAATTGTA
>JAIRSX010000009.1 GCA_031255235.1 Rickettsiales bacterium | reverse complement strand
TGATGGATGAGTAAGTAAACCCCCGTTTTTTTATATTTACATATCCGCTCTCCAATCCTGTCCTGATCAGACAGGGTAGGGGAGCGGGTTGTTTTCGGTCACCTGCAAATTTATATGCCAATTCAATGGAATTATTACATTGGTATATTCACGAAATTTCCCCACTTCTCCAAGATATATAAGTTTGCAGGTGACTGCCTGAAACCGCTGGCCATGTGCTGAAACCGTTTGTGGGAAAAGAAAAACCCGCCTTTCGGGCGGGTTTGAAGGAGTTCGAAAAGTTGTCTTACCAGAAGTACATCTTTTGTTATATTATATAACACTATCTTACTCCGATATTATATAAATTACTAATAAACAAGCATATATAAATTTCAATATCACATTGTATAATACTTAATATGTCATAATATAACAAAATTTCCGTACCATATTCCGTACTATATTTGATATTGTCCTATACTTTCACTAAATTTGCAGAAAAAATATCATGGCAAAGTATGATGCTAACTTTCAACTTAAATCTCCTAAATCAACAGGAAAAACTGTCATTAGACTTAGAATGGGATTTGATTATGTTGATTTTACATGGGAATTAAATGACAGCCTCAACCGCAAATTGAAAATATATCCAAAACTTTGGGATTTTAAAAATCAATGTCCAATTTCAAAATCAAAAATACCTGCGAAATTTCAAAATGAAATTTATAATCTTCAAGTTATAGGGCAAACCATTGATAAAGTCAAAGTTGTTGTCAATAAGATAATAAATGATGCTGCCCTTAATGAGATAAAAATAACAAATGATTACCTAAAACAAGAATTATTGATTAGATTGGATTTGAAGAAAAAATCAAAAGAAATGTCTGTATATGATTATACTATTGTCATTATTAAAGAAATGGAAGAGGGGATTTTATTAATTGAAAAATCAGATAAACGCTATGAGGGAGGTACCATAAAGCAATACAGAGTATTATCTACAATTCTTGAAGCCAAATACCCAAATACAACCTTTTCTGAAATAGATAAAGATTGGTATGAAGGTTTTAAATCTTTTCTGATGAACAAACAAGAATTTACTTACAAGAATAAAGAGGGGAATGAAGAAATATTTACCAAAAAGAAGTTGCGGAATAGCTCTATTGGAAACTACATAAAAAATCTGAGATATATTATGAAACTCGCATTTAACAGGAATGTTAGTAAAAACATGAATCATAAAGCAGATTGGTTTTTAAAGCCTAATGCACAACCAAGTGGAAAAACAGAAATTTACCTGACAGAGCAAGAGATAAGAAAAATTTATGATTTTCAACCTCAAAAGGATGTTCTAATAAAAGGGTCAAAGGTATCAACAGAGACTTTGAAAAAGGCAAAGGATTTATTTTTATTAGGTTGTTATACAGGATTGCGAGTTTCAGATTATAATAGACGGTTATCAAAAAACAATTTTACTGTTAGCGAGAAGGGAACTAAAATACTTGTGAAGCCAACAAAAAAAACAGGAAACAAAGTGCATATTCCTATATATTGGGAAGAATTGATTTTGTTGGCAGAAAAATATAATTATGAATTTCCTAAAATGTCGGACCAAAAAGTCAATGAATATATCAAACTTGTTTGTAAAGAAATTAATGGATTTGATGAAATTATTAGTTATTATGACATAGTAGGAGGAATAAAAGAACTATTTGAATTTCCCAAATGGCAATTAATTACTACACACACAGGAAGGAGAAGTGCAGCTACTAATTTATCCAAGTATGGACTTACAGAAGGCGAAATTGCTAAATTTACAGGGCATAAAACTAATTCAACAGTAGCACGTTATAATAAATCCTCCACTACCGATACAGCAGACATGTTAATGGAGAAACTAAACAGAAATAAAAATCAAAAAAATGCAACACAATAACTTAGAATTAGAATTAAGACGTTATGAGCCTTCAACACGGAACGACAAAATAACGTATGAAAAGCATTATTACAATGGCTTTTCGGGCTTAGAAGGAGAAGAAGCCTACCAACGATATTTGCAGGGGTTATATGATACTTATTTCATTGAATTAAGGCAAAAAATAGATATGCTTGCATTATCCAACATTGACACTTTGTTGAAATTTTTACAAACAAAAATAGATTTGTTCAATGATATACATGATAAAGAGTATAATAATAGCACCCGATGGACTGATTATAAGTGTTTTGAAAGCATGATAATCAGAGATGAAACAGTAGATAAACAACTTGTGCAAAATTCACAGGGAGCGAAAAATGATTACCATACAATGAAATTCTTTGTGAGAATGATCGGAACGCAACTTTATTTTATAGATAAAGCCGTAAATGAATTAACTCAAATCTACAATACATACAGCCCACAGCCTCAGCCAAAACAATTAACAAGAGAAGCAATTGAAAAGGAAACATGGGAAAGCACCCTTTCTGAATATGGGGATTTGATAAATACTTTTGAAGTGGCTAAGATATTTGATAAAGATGAGGCTACCATTAGAAGGTGGAAGCGAGAGGGTAAAATTACTCCGATTGATGAGACTGCAAGACCAATGCAATTTATGAAAGATGAGATAAAGAGATATTATTTGAAAATCACAGCACCGAAGTATTAAAAATACTTTTTGTATTCAAACCTAAACTGTATTCAAAAATATCTGAAAATATTATTTGAATATATCATGTTTTGTATTCAAAATAATCAAAGAATAATTTGGATATTTCAAATCTATTTCGTACCTTTGTAGGGTAATATTAAAGATTAGATAAGATGAAAACAGCAGTAATTTTCGCAAGGGTTTCAAGTATAACAGACAGACAGAATACAGACAGACAAGTCTCAGATTTAAAAAAATATGCTGAATATTCAAATCTGAATATTGAAAAAGTATTTGAGGAAAAAATTAGTGGTGGCAAGAAAAATGAAGAACGTCCTATGTTGGTAGAATGTTTGGAATATTGCAAGAACAACAAAATAGACATTTTGCTTACCTCCGAACTTTCGAGAATCGGACGAAATGCCTTTGAAGTGTTGGAAACTGTGAAGAAACTAATAGATTCAAAGATAAACTTATATATGCAAAAGGAACAGTTCCTTTTGTTAGATGATGAGGCAAACCCCTCTCTGTTTGCTCCTATTATGATAGCGACACTTTCAACCTGTGCACAGTTAGAACGCGAAAATATTAAATTTCGTCTTAACAGTGGGAGGCAGCAATATATTGAAAAGGGGGGTAGATTAGGGCGCAATAAGGGCAGCTTTAAAAGCACCGAACAGAAAAAAGAGGAATACAAACAGGCTATTTCCTTACTCAAAAAAGGTAATTCCATCCGAAATACTGCAAAACTCGCAGGGGTGGGTGTCAGCACTGTGCAAAGAGTAAAAAAAGAGTTCGGAATATAAGCAATTGAAAAATAATAGTTACCTTTGTAGCCGAATTGCACTGTTTTAGCGTAATTCGGCTTTATTAGAAAAAAGCGTTTTTGACATTATCTTGATGTGAAACTCTTCCAAAGTTAAAGCAAAAGGTATGGATAATGAGCAAGAATGCTCCTGCGTTATAGCGTGGGAGTTAATTTTGCTTATTTGTATACCAATGGTTTTGGAAGAGCCAAACATCAACAAATAAGAGTACAGAATTACCCCGCGCTTCTTTTATAATACTGCCTATAACTTATTAACACAAAGAGAATTAATCTGCATTCAGGGGTAAGATGCAAGAAAAAAAATTAAATTATGAAAATGAAAAATTTTATCAAGTTATTAATGGTGGTTTTGGTCGTTGGTTTTGCTTCCTGTGCAGGTGGTGGAGAAGATGATGTAATCAAAGATATTGAGGGTAATGTCCTTTATGATATTCAAAGTGCCGAAGTTAAGGTAAATGACGTAACATTTTATTTGAATGCGGATGTGACCAATACAGCAACCTATAACGCTGAAACAGGTATCTTTACCCTTAAATTTGGTCTTGCAAATGGTGACAAATCATATACTTATTCTATTGAAGAATTTAGTTTTTTGGATAAGAAAGTAGATGGTTTTCAAAGTATAACATCTTTCAAATGGGATAATAAAGAATTTAATGAATATAGTAATGATGGAAAAATAGATTATTTTAATAAAAAAGGTAAAGAGATAGAGTTGACTTTTAGCAGTGTTAATATGTGGAATGAAAAAAGCAAGGATAAAAGTCTCAAAGGAGAAATTGTTTTAGTCCGAAAATAAATGGGTTTCAGTTTCAGGGGCGGATGGCTTAGGCTATCCGCTTTTTTTTATTTTTATTTATGGCGTATAGCTATCGCTTCACAGATGCAGAATCAAGCTAAAATCAGATATGAAACTTTGTTTTTAATAACAAAAAAATAAATATAAACAATTGATATTTAATTATATATATTCTTTTTTTTGATAAAATAAATTGTCATTAAAATACTAATACAAAAATAAGGAATGAATGTTTTTAAATTCATTCATTCTATTTTTATAATATCTTTTTACAAATCAAATCTTTATGGCTTGAAAATCCCTTTGGGGAGGTAGGTTGTTATATACTTTCCCATGACTTAAAAAGGACAAGGGAACAAAGGTATTTCCTTTTTTTTGGCATCTTTAATACTGATTGCCGTCTTCAAATGATAAGTGAACATGGAATAAAGAAATTCCTTATCCAATAAATCTTCTAACGTAATCGGTCGTTTTAAGACTTCGTGCCAATAATAACGAATTGCATCATATTCTAATCTTACCTCCGCTCTGTAAAGATTTTTCATTTTTTGATTTTTAGTTTTGTGAAATTCAAGGATATAATCTTTGCCCGAATAATCTATTTCCTCCAATTTATCATATACAAAATATTCTTTGGTTTTGTTTTTATCCTTAATGGAAATACTTCTTACTTTATATGGATTGTTGAGGCTACCCTTGTTGAAATAGGTAATGCCATCAATGGTTTCTGTTCTATCTCTAATAATAGTATGAAACAATCTTACCTGATTTTCCTTATTCTTTAAGTTTCTTCTCAAAACCTGTTCAGAATTGAAATTATAACTGTCAATGGCTATATCAATGTTGGTAAAGTTTTCAACTTTTAAATTGAGGTCTTTCATCACATCGGATAAATAAGGTTGTGTGTTATTGTAAAAAACAGGGTTGTCTGTTGAAAATTTAATTCTGTCATTCCACAAACGACCTAATTGTCCGAAGTCGATTTGCCCCATTTTATAATCCTTATAATTCACTATATAAGAATATTTATATCTGTTGGAAATATCCGTTGTTTGGGTTAAGGTGGTATTTCCAAAGATTAAATGTTTTTCTAATGATAATTCAGGGTAATATCTTAATGCCTCATCAAAATTATCACTGACTGTTGAGGAACAAGAAAAAATCATTTTGTCGGGTTGAATAGTTGCTTTTATTTCATTGGACATAAATTTAAAAGGTTAATACTCTTATTCATTCTCACTTTGGAGGTTGGTACATTTTTGTGCCAACTGATTTTTTTTCTTCTCATACTTTGTTAATTTTTATTTATTATTTCTTGAAGGTACAGTTTCCCAATATTTTTTTAAGGCTTGGGAAATTAACCTTTTTGTTTCCTCTGAATGTTTTTGTCCGTACATCGGATTGTTTACCCCGCTTTTTATAGCACTTAGCTTTGCTTTGGTTTGAGGTGTTGCCTCCCTAAATTGTCTTTTCATTTCCAAAAATATATTTTAAATTTGTTATTCCAAAATACTGCAAATGTATTTCTATAAATAAATAGTAGATTCATGTTGAATTTTCAAGAATTATGTAGATTTTTTTTGGAAAATTTTTACAGGGATATACACATAACCAAGCCTTGTACATCTAAATAGTTCAACACAACTTTTTTTGTTTCAGAGAGAGGATACAGAGGTAGGGGGGGATAGAAAGGGGGATTTCCGTACCATTTTCCGTACTGAGAAAATAAAAAACCCTGCAAATCAACGACTTACAAGGCTTTTTGTTGTCTTACCAGGATTCGAACCTGGACAAACAGGACCAGAATCTGTTGTGCTACCATTACACCATAAGACAATGGCGCTGCAAAGGTATAAAAAAATGGTACAACAAAAAAGGTTGCG
>JAIRSX010000092.1 GCA_031255235.1 Rickettsiales bacterium | reverse complement strand
TTTCAAAAGCTCTTTAGATGTATTTTCCACATTCCACAGATCTGAAAAATTCAAGTTTTTTTCTAAATTTAATAAAATATACAAAAATATATAATGCACCTTATTTTAGATGTTATTTTTAAAGAGTATATAGTTTGTCGTTTTTAAAAACAAAATATAAATCTGTCGTTTTGTATATAGGCCACAATAAATCTTTTCCTTCAAATAAATTTGGTATCAAAGAGTTTAAAAGTGTCATAACTGTATTAAAAAATATCGTTTTAATTTATTTGTTTTCAATGTGGTTCGCCTTTTTAGTAAAATTTTGTTTTATTTTTATAAAATGGTTATATCAAGTGATATAAATTTATATAATTTTTATGTTCAATAAAATTAAAGATGCCGATGTTAAGAACAAAGTTGTTTTTGTTAGGGCAGATATGAATGTTAGTTTGAAAGATGGTAAAATCATTGATGATACAAGAATCAAAGCAACAATTCCAACGATTGAATTTTTGATAAAAAATGGTGCAAAAGTAGTTTTAGCGTCACATCTTGGTAAAGGAAAACAACCGGAAGAATCTTTAAAGATCGTATTGGAAAGGTTAAGAATTTTGCTTCCAAATATCAAATTCAATTTTAGTGATGATTGTATTGGGGATAAAGCAAAATCTATCATTGCCTCAACTAATTTTGGTGAAGTTGTTCTATTAGAGAATTTGAGATTTCACAAAGATGAAGAAAATTATGGTGAAATAGGTAAAGGAAAAATCGCAGAAGATGAAGAGAAAAAGGCAAAACAATTTGCAAGCGATCTATCACAACTGGCTGAAATTTATGTAAATGATGCATTCTCTACTTGTCATAGAAAGCATGCTTCAATGGTAGGAATACCAGATTTCCTACCTGCATTTGCTGGTTTTACATTGGAAGAAGAGTTGAGTAATTTGACCACACTTGTTTCCAATCCAGAAAAACCATTTATGGTTATAGTTGGTGGTTCAAAAGTTTCTACAAAATTAGAACTCTTACGAGCATTAGTTAAAAAAGCAAATTATGTGGTTGTTGGTGGTGGTATGGCAAACACTTTCCTATATGCATTAGGAAAACCAATTGGCAAATCGTTACATGAAGCAGAATTGAAAGATGACACTCTTGCTTTGTTGGAAGATGCTAAAAAAAATAATTGTGAAGTTATTCTGCCGACTGATGTGGTAGTTGCTCCGACTGTTTCAGAGGGACAATCAGTTAAAAATGTTAAAATAGATGATATTGAGACAGACGATGTGATTGTTGATTTGGGCACCGAAACAATAAAATCAATTCAAAACAGATTAAATAACAGTAAGGTTGTCATTTGGAATGGTCCAATAGGAATCTATGAAATTTCACCATTTAATGCTGGAACAGATGGATTAGCAAAAATTATTGCTGACTTAACTAAGAGTGGAACATTAAAATCAGTTGCTGGTGGTGGAGATATACTTGCTGCATTAAATAAGGCGAATATCACACAGGATTTTACATATGTTTCTACAGCAGGTGGTGCATTTTTAAAATGGTTAGAAAAAGGCAAATTACCAGCAATTGAAAAAATTTTAAAATAGACACTTATTTATTTTTAATAAAGAACATAATTTAAAGGGAGTTACATATGTAACTCCCGAATAACCTATACCCAATTTTTTCTATAAGAAAAGGAAAAATTAAACTGACAAATTATTTCTCTTCATAATTTGAATCCACATATCTGGCAACTTGTTCTCTACCATCATCACTAAATCCTATAACATAATTGTTTTTTATAACAAAAATCGGTGTGCCAATATCGCTTCTATCAATTTTCAACCTTTTGGCATGATTCAGCAAAACTTTGACATTGTCTCTATTGCCTAAGTTGTAATAGACAACGTTCACTTTCCCATCAAATGGATTAGTTTTTAACCACTTTTCTGCTTCTATGCAATAATGACAACCATCTTGAACAAAAACCGACAATTCAACCTTGTTATCATTGACAGCAACAACATCACTAACAAAACGCTTCTTAAATATAAAAGAAAAAGAAACAACCAAGCATACTGCAATCAGACCAAATCTAAGAATTTTCTTATTACTCACAAATCCCCCAAATAATTTTTAAAATCTTTCAATGAAACTTCACCAGCAATCATCTGCCCATCAATCACAAAAGCTGGTGTTCCCTGAACCCCAAAACTTTCAGCATCGCTTTCATTTTGCTTTATTATTTTTTCAATATCACTCGATCTATCCCTCAAAGTTTTTTCTATCTGTTCAGTGGTAAGATTAGAATCTTTAATTGCCTTGATGATGGGATTCTCACTTGTGTAAGTAATATTTCGCATGATGCTATCAAAGTAACTCAAAAAAGCGCCCTCATCAATAAACAGAATCGCATATCCAATTTGGGTAGCGTACATGGAATGTTCCCCTAATATAGGAATTGGCTTAACTACAAGTTTTACATTTTTGTTATCTTTCAATAACTTTTCGTTTATAACAAATTGTCTTTTACAATGACCGCAATTATAATCGATAAACTCTAAAACCTCAACGGTACCCTGTGGGTTTAAAATAATATCCTTCATGATAGTTGAATAGATATAGTTTTATTGTTAATAAGTCAATTTTTGTAGTTACAGAAGGGACCGCCTTACAATTCTTGCTTTTTATTTTTTTATCCTCTTATTCTTTCTTTTAGATAATAATATTAAAGGTTTTTTAAAATTATGAAAAATATAAAAATAACTTGTCCTCATTGTAATAACAATGGATCCATAAAGAAGAATGGACATTATCTAGGAGAGCAAGTATATAGATGTAATGGAGTTGAAGTATGAGTTGTTGGAGATAAAGAGTTTTGTGCTACCAATCCGTTCTTTTCACGGAGCTTTAGATGCTTTGTGTTCTTTCTACTTCCGTTTCTGCTTTTATACAAGCAGTTTCTTTTGAATAGTAGTTCTCCATAAATAAGTTTTTTGACATATCGTCGTTGCTTCCAATATTGGGTGCTCTATTAGTAGAGTTATTGTCATCGTTTGTGACTTTTCCATCGTCCCATTGCTTATCCATCAGAGATCCACCAATAATTGCTAATGGAGCAAGACCAGAAGCGATTCCTATAACTGTTAATGTTGCCCCGTAATACTTTTCCATAATTTTTTAAACCATCCCATAAAATATATCCTCCATTTTATTAATATCCAATGTAATAGTTATATTTAACCCCGTATTTAATCACATCAAAACTCATTTTGACTTGGTCCCCAATAGAAGAAAATTCATTTTCACCAACAACTCTTGAAAATGTTTGATAATACAATCCTATACTATGTTGATTCCGTTTTCCAAAATAAAATTCAGGTCTAATTTCAAATGAAATGGCACTTCCACCTCCACCTCCACCTCCACTTTTTTGTGTTCCAGTACAAAAAAAATGATATGAGGCATCAGGATATGAAACCCCTACATCAAAATTAACTTTAAAGCTTTTTATACCTAAACCGATACCCAAATACATCTCTAAAAGATGATCATAATAAAAATCTATACTATTACTATATCCAGAGCATACATCATTACCATAATATCCCGTTGGTGTATCTAATTTTGTTGGATTTAGTTTAAAACCATAATACAAATCAAAATTTTCATTGATATGTATTCCCATTGCCAAATCTAAAAGATACGATATTGAATCGTATTTTTTCTCTACATCTTTTTTATCTGCCGCATTGTATCCGTCTAAAATTCCATTTATTCTTATATTATCAACCCCAACTCCAATTTTAGTGAAAAATGGTTTCATTATAGTTTCTTCTTTTTCTTCTATTTTTTTATAGTATTCTGCTCTGTCATCAGGTGGTAACTGACATCCATTTCCCTTAATGATGACAAATGAAAATTTATCTGTTTTTTTATCAAATGTAAATATGTAGGAACAATCTAATTTGTAATTTTTCTCGGGAGAACAAGAAACATATGAATTTGTATAACTATTACCATGCCCACTACCATATACACTATTTCCAAATGATGAAGCTGTAGCAAAAGCAGAACCAGACGTATAGCTACCTCCCATACAAAATGCTCCTTGTGTCCACATATCATTATAATCTAATATTACTACCTTATAAGAACCGATTACTTTTACATCTGGAACAGGTGTTCCATTTTTCAAAAATCCATCCAATAAATCTGTCAATGTCTTTCCTTTATATTCTTGATTCATAACAGGCGTATATTTTTTTATATATACTTTTGATTCACCATTTCTATCAAAATACTGTTCTGATAAAGTTTTTCGATTAGCACACGATGTTATTGTAAATAAAGTAATAACACAACATAAGAATGTTCTTTTTTTAAACATTTTTTCTTTGATTAAAGACACTAACATAGGGAACTACAAAAAAAAAAAAAACACAAATTTATTTGTGCTCCGTAGGGATTGTCTTATAATTCCTGTTTTTTTTCATGCAATATCCTCGTCCATTTCATTATTTTCTATTATTTTTAAATGTTTTATAGGAACTAGGTTATTTGTATAGGTGTTATATCCACAGTATTTATTTATATTAGTAATTCTTCTTCTTTCTTCCTCTTTTTCCTTTGTGTTTTCTCTGGACTTGTTTTTTTTGTTATTGTTGTTAGTCTCTCTATTGGAGTCTCTCTGTAGCATCCACTACAAATACT
>JAIRSX010000121.1 GCA_031255235.1 Rickettsiales bacterium | reverse complement strand
ACAATTACAATATTTACAATTACAATTAGAAACTGATTTCATATTCAATCATTTATTAAAATAAATAGAACAATAAATGACAAAAATAAAAAAAATCAACTTTATTTAGTCAATCCCATGGTAAAAATAAAAACTTGTAAAATACAAAAGATGTGATATATATTACGGAATATGGTAGATTTGCATACACACAGTTATTATAGTGATGGATATTTTTCACCGAGGGAGGTCGTTGAAAGAGCGTATAAAAGAGGGGTAAGAATCTTATCTTTAACTGATCACGATACGATTGAGGGTGTTTCAGAGTTTTTTGAAGCAGGTAAAGAATATAGTGATTTAAAACAAATTGTTGGTTGTGAGACATCGAGCAATTTTAATGAGATAAATCCTGAAAGTGAGGTTCATATTTTGGCGTTAGGCATTAAAAAACAAGACAAGTTCAGCAAGTTTATCAAAGGAACACAAAAAATGAGAGAGAATGGTGTTTTTGAGAGAATAAAATTGATTCAAAAACAGGGTTACGATATCAGTAAATATGAGGTTATGGAGGTTTGTGTTGGCACAATGACGAATCAAGACATAATAAAAGCAATGATTCAAAAGGGTCTCATAAAAAATAAAGAGGATTTTAATACAGAAACTACAAATCCAAATGTGAAAAGCCCTTTTAAAAAGGGAGGTTTTGCTTATTATAATGTTTATGATGGGTTTCCGTCTACTAAGGAAACAATAAAGGAGATTTCACAATCGGGCGCTCTTTCTGTTCTTGCTCATCCTTATAGATTGGGGTTGGAAGATAAAGATTTAGATCTTTATGTCAAAAAATTGAAAGGGTATGGGTTAGACGGGTTAGAATGTTACCACTCGAATCAAACGTTAGAACAAACTGAATATTATTTGAAGTTGGCATCTAAATATGATTTGCTTGTTAGTGGTGGAAGTGACCATCATGGAAAAATGGATCAGATACATAAAGAATACGGAATGGCAAGTAGATTGCAAATAGAGATTCCGAAAGATATTAGTATTTTAAACTTGTTGTAGATAATGGTAGCAAATACACCAGCGAAATATAAGTACAAAGCGTTCGATAACAAAAAGAATATTGTTATTGCGGGTTTTCAGCAGGCAAGGAATGAGATGGAATTGGATGGCTTTTTGAGGGCAAGTAAATTAGATCTTATTTGGTGTAAAAGGATAGAAGAAAGGGCTAGTATTTTTGCTTCAAAAAAAGTTACAAAGAAAGATTTAATAAGCATTTTTATTCATATGGAGCAACTTGAAAAGGCGGGTGTAAATATACTTGATTCATTGGGTGACTTGAGAGATTTTAGTGATAGGCAGGGTATTAAAGATTTGGCGTCAAACTTACACGAAAGTATAAAGGATGGTCTTGTGCTTTCAGATGCAATGGAAAAAAATACTAATGTTTTTGACAATGTTACCATTTCTTTGGTTAGAATGGGTGAAAAAACTGGTTCTCTGCAGTTGGCATTTAAAAATATTTGTGACAATATAAAGTGGTCTGAGTCGATTAAGAGAAAAACTATGAAAGCAATCAAATATCCATTATTTTCTTTAATTGTTATGTTGGGTGTGGTAGCACTTATGCTTACTCTTGTTGTGCCAAAGGTTACTTCTTTTATTTTAGAACAAGATATCCCACTACCATCGTATACGACTGCTCTTATAGCAACTTCTGAATTCTTTCAAAAAAATTTCTTTAAAATGATTGTTACTGGTTTTGGATTGTATTTAGCCTATAAAATAGCATATAGAAAGCCAAATTTAAGACTTAAAATTGATTTCATTAAACTCAAACTTCCATTGGTTGGAAAGGTTATGCAAAAAATTGATTTATCAAAATTTACTAAAATTTTTGGTGTTACTTTTGCTGCTGGTATTCCAATATTAGAATGTATAACTATTGCTGGTAATACGGTTAGTAATATGGCGATAAAGAACGATATTAGTAGAATTAGAACGGATATTAGTAACGGACAAAAATTGGCAGTTTCTGTGAAAAATTCCATTTTTTTTCCGAATATGGTTGTTAGAATGTTTAAAATTGGTGAGGAATCTGGTAGTATGTCTAATGCTATGGGTAATGTGGAATATTTTTACGAGAATGAAATAAACGATGGGATTGACAATCTTGTTGGTTCTTTAAATCCAATAATGATGTTTGTCATGGGCGGATTGATGATTTGGGTTATTGCTGCTGTGTTTGGTCCAATTTATGGAAGCTTTGACCAAATGGGGCAGTAACAGAAATCGCTATAGGTGGATTTCTCGAGGGATATTTTTTTTGTTGTGCTGTTCTGATGAGGAGATGTTATAGACAACACGTTTTTTTATTCTGAAATATTATTGAACGATAGTATTGTGATATGTTGTGGTGATTGTATGCTCTAATAGAGCCATTTACAATTTATAAAGGTGTTTCTAGATGTTTGTCTCTTTTTGCTGTTTTTTGACAACATTTTTGAGATAATTTTAGTCAATTTTAAAATCATCTTTTCAAATTCCTTTTTATTTAGTTTTCTATTGTTGTATCCATACTCTCACATTCCTTTAAGTGCAAGTAAAAGTTATCAGTAGTGAAACCATATTTGTCATTAGTAAAAAACTATATTAGACCTGGTGCGTAAAAATCCTTCCTTATCTACTTTCATAATTCATAGTTATAAATCCCTGCTATAAGATTAAACCTTAATCCAAATCTTCTTCTTCTACATCTATACTTAT
>JAIRSX010000120.1 GCA_031255235.1 Rickettsiales bacterium | reverse complement strand
GGTGTTGTTTCGAAGATTTTGCCTGTTGCTGATATGCCTTATACCAAGGATGGAACTCCAGTCGATATTTTGTTAACACCTTCCGGTGTTCCTTCCAGAATGAATATAGGACAAATTTTAGAAACTCATTTGGGTTGGGCATCTGCTAATCTTGGTAAACAAATTTCCAAAACATTGAATTACATACAAGATAGAAAAGAAAAGGCTGAGGAAGTGAGAAAACAGCTTTTAGATATATTTGATAAAGAAAGCGAGCAGACGTGCTTGAAAAAGTTGAATGATGATGAGATCATTGATTTAGCGGAAAAGTATAGAAGGGGTGTTCCTTTTGCTACGGGAGTTTTTGAGAAGATAGAGGAAGAAGATATTGAAAGGTTGTTAGAAAAGTCGGGTGTTGATAAGTCGGGTCAAGTTGTTCTTTATGATGGGCGAACTGGTGAGGAGTTTGAAAGACCTGTTACCGTTGGCTATATGTATATGTTAAAGTTACATCATTTAGTTGATACGAAGATTCATGCTCGTTCTATTGGTCCTTATTCATTGGTTACACAGCAACCTCTTGGTGGTAGAGCACATTTTGGTGGACAAAGATTTGGTGAAATGGAATGTTGGGCGTTGCAAGGATATGGTGCAGCATATAATTTACAAGAAATGCTTACAATAAAATCTGATGATGTTTACGGTAGGGTTAAGATATATGAAAGCATAATCCAGGGAAGACAGGATTTTCAATGTGGTATTCCGGAGTCGTTTAACGTTATGGTTAAAGAACTGAGAGCGTTGGGATTAAACATTGAATTAATCAAAGATAATGATGAAGAATAAAATTAAGAAAGAAGTGATTCTTAGTCACTTCTTTTTTATACAAAATCATAAAATTATTGTTTTATTGTGAGCTTGTTTAGTTGTTTTTGAGATTTGTTTGTTTTAGGGAAACTCAATTGGATAAAGTAATATTGTGTCGGATGGTTTCCGGTTTTTATAGATTAGTTTTTTGAATGAAAGGATATTGGTATATTTTCAAACTAAATTTGTCTTAATATTTTCGTATGCTAATCATACACACATGTATTCCTTATATTTAGTCACCAGTGGTAAACCGAATTTGGAAAAGATAGTTGATGATGCTATCAGAGGTGGTGTTACTGTAGTTCAATTGAGGGAAAAAGAACTGGAAAGTTTGGATTTCTACAATTTAGGATTAAAAATAAAAACGGTTTGTGGCAAATATAAAATTCCGTTGCTTATAAATGACCGGCTTGATATAGCACAGGCAATAGATGCTGATGGAATACATATAGGTCAGACGGATCTACCTTGTAAGGTGGCGAGGCAAATATTGGGAAAAGATAAAATAATTGGTGTATCCGCCACAACTTTACAAGAAGCAATACAAGCAGAAATAGATGGTGCTGATTATGTTGGAGTTGGGGCAATGTATATACAAAATACAAAAAAGGATGCGAAATATACAACTTTTGATGTATTGAAACAGATTTGCGAACAGGTGAAAATTCCAAAGGTTGTAATTGGCGGTATAAATAAAAATACAATTCCCAATTTTAAAAATTTTAACATTGATGGTTTTGCTGTTGTTAGTGCGATTATGGATGCCGAGAATATTGAAAAAGCAACAAGAGAACTGAAAGAATTGTTATAAATCAAAAATGGATCGGAATTAACAATTTGATCATTCAAAAGTATGATTGTATTTTGGTTGTGATGTGTTTATGTATCTTTGTGTAAATTTAAAAAATAAGGGAGTAAAAATATGAGTAATACAGAAGAAGCAAAGAAGGTAATTAAAAGCAGAAAAGAAATCTAAGGAATTACTTGTGGGGGAGGCAGGGAAAAGGATTGAATTGGAAAAATTTACCTTCCACATTTAAATGACCATCTGAAGTTAAGAGAACGTTAAAGAGTTTTGAATTTACACTCATCTCACAACATATTTTTATGAATCTTTTCATTTATTTTTTTAAAATCTTTCCATTTAAAACATTATTTACTTTATCGTTCTCGACAACTATTTTTCCATTCACAAAAACATAATTGAAACCTTCATTACCACCATTTGGTTTACTATAACTTGAATTTACCTTTAACTTATTTAAATCAATAATATTCAAATCAGCAAAATAATTTTCTTTAACTAAACCTCTGTCTTTTAATCTTGCAATCTTCGCTGTTAAACCGGTCGATTTATAAATTGCCTCTTGTATTGTTAATATTTTTTTTTCTAACGTATATTTTTTTAATATGGTCGGAAAACTGCCAAAAGCTCTTGGATGACCGAATGGATTTATGAAACTACTATGCGTAGCATCTGTTCCAAAAGTTGTTCGTGGATATTTCATAATTCTTTCTATATCATCATCTTGCATACACTTATAAATAGCCATTGCCGATCCTTTTGTCTCAATAATTATATCAAAAAATATATCGTAAGGATCTTTATTTTGTTCTTTCGCAATTTCTTCAATGGTTTTTCCGTTTGTAGCAAGTATAACACCATCCCAACCATTAGCAGAATGCAATAAAATTTCTGTACTACTATTGTCTGCTTCTATAAATTTTTTCAATTCCTTTCTATATTTTGAATATTGTAAATTTTTTAAAATTGCCTCCAGCCCTTCTTTATTATACTCATTTGGAATTATTGCCACAAGTTTTGTTGCACCGGCATTATATGGATATTGGTCTAACCATATATCTACACCACGACCCACAGCATCATCTACCAATTTTAATGTTTCAACAGATTTCCCCCAATTTTTTTTACCATTTGCTTTATGGTGTGATAAAATAACTTGACAACCACTTTCTTCACCAATCTTTATTGCTTCTGCTGTTGCTTCTATAACATTATTACTTTCGCTTCTAATATGCGAAGAATATCGCCCGCCATATTTTGTTACAACTTTTACTAATTCTATTAACTCTTCCGTAGTGCTGTAAAAGCCCGGTGCATAAATTAAACCGGTTGAAATTCCCAATGCTCCATTTTCCATTGCTTCAACCAACAACTCCTTCATTTGTTCTAGTTCTTTTTCTTTTGGTTTATCTGGACGAGAACCCATAACAAATTCTCTAATTGCTCCATGACCGACCTGCGATATAATATTTGTTGCAATAGGAATCTTTTGTAAATATTCAATATAATCTTTAAAAGTTTTTTGTTTTTCAACTATTTTCTGCACTTCTTCTTTTGTTTTATACTTTAACATTGCATAAATAAAAGGGTCAATATAACCATTATTTGGAAATGCTGTATTACCACATTGTCCCGTAATTTCCGTTGTAATTCCTTGTTGTAATTGATTTTTTGCAAAGGGATCACCAAAAACTGCTTGGTCGCCATGTGAATGAGCATCAATAAAGCCAGGTGTTAAAATTTTATTTGTGGCATCAATTATTATGTTTGCTTCATTGTCAATTTTGCCGATTTTAGCAATTTTTTCACCTACAATACCAACATCGGCAATATATGGTGATATATTTTCACCATTATATATGGTGGCATTTTTAATTATAATATCAAAAATCATTTTTTATCCTTTATTTGTTGTTGCGATAATCTTGTTCCAATCTGTGATGCTAAAGATAATCCACATATTTTTGTGCTATTCATAATCTCTGAATTTCCTGGTTTTAATATTAAATCTCTTCGAGTTCCGGTAAATACTTTCCGTGGTTGTCCATCTCCATAATGAGATATCTGCATATCCCCATAGCATTTTAGACCAATCTTTTCAGCACATCTTATTAAAGATATATTATTGGGGTGTACCGTTAAACTAACGCTTTTATAGCCCAATCTAAACCAAAATTCAGACAAACCAATGGTTGCCGTTATTGCTATTTTTTGTCTTTGATATAGTGGATCAACAACATATCCAAGATTAACATAGGCAGGTTTGCCTAACCAATCTTTTTGTTCCTCTTTACTAGCTGCCAGACCAATTGCAAATCCAATGATCTTGTCCGAATCGTTTTGTCTAGTAATTGCTAATTCTAGAGAAACCCTTGGAGTGGCAAATCTTGTTTGAGTTGCTCTCCAAAATAATTCCTCCACTTCACCACCACCTTTTGCAAACTTATAAAAATTTTCAGATCTATCGCCTACTCTTTCTGCAATTTTTATTGCCAACATTTTATCTTCTGGTATTATTTCCCTTAGCAACAAATCACCAACTTTAATTATAATATCAGTAGAATTTATCGGTATCTGAAATATACTTTTTTGTAATTCTGCCAGCATAAATTACCAGAGATATTGTCCTGGCCATTTGCTTTCTAAGTAATCTTTTACTTTTTTACTTTTGAACATCTTTACAAGTATTTCAATCCTTCTGTCATTTTTTAATTCTGGTCTTGTTACAATTGCATTGAGATAAGGTGATTTTTTATCTGTCTCATAATAAATTCCATCTTTTTTAGGATTCAAACCAGAATCAGTAGCATAACCAGGATTGATTACACAAGCAACAAGATCATCCAAAACTCTTGGCAAAGTTCCCGCCTGTAATTCTTGAAAATCTATTTTTAGGGGATTATAAATAATATCCCTGATTGTAATGTTTATCCCATTTTCATGGTTTAATTTAATCAATCCCGTCTTTTCAAGAAGTAATAATGCCCTTTCTTCATTTGTAGCATCATTTGGAATACCAATTTTATCGCCTTTTTTTATTTCTTTTATGTTCCTAATTTTCTTAGAATAAAGTGCCATAATGCCAGTGAAAGTATCTCCGACCGGAATTAAATTAGTTTTATTGTTTTTATTAAAAACATTCAAGAATGGTTTATGTTGATAACTATTTGCATCAATGCTACCGTCTACCAATGCAAGATTTGGAGTTTGATAATCTGTATATTCTATAATTTTTATATCAATACCTTCTTTTTTTAAATCTGGTTTAATTAACTCCAAAATTTCAGTTGATGGACTACCGGTCACACCAACTTTTAAAATTTCATTTTTCGCAAATGCAAAATTCACTATCACCAAAATTAAAGTGATACTATAAATAACATATTTTTTCATCTTATGATTTAGTTTATTGTAATAAATAAAAATTTGTGAAATTTGTTGAACTCTTTTGTTCTCATCTCAAGATATGTTTCCATAACCCATAAAATCTAAGCCCTATAGGGCATACAACAACTCCTGCGGGAAAGATCACTTTTAAAACTTGAATTTTCCATTTTTCTCCTTTTAGCATAATTATTTAGTGTGCCTTGCAAGTCAGTAATAAATCAGACACTTTCTTCGGAGTATAAAAATAAAATTATTTTTGTCAAATATAAAACAAGGGATTGGGGATTGACTAAATAAAGTTGATTTTTTTTATTTTTGTCATTTATTGTTCTATTTATTTTAATAAATGATTGAATATGAAATCAGTTTCTAATTGTAATTGTAAATATTGTAATTGT
>JAIRSX010000118.1 GCA_031255235.1 Rickettsiales bacterium | reverse complement strand
GGTTGTTTTCATTTTTCTTATTAAGAATTTTAAAAATAAAATCTGTTAAAGAAATTTGATCGTTTATTTTTAAAACTGTATCAGCAGTTGTTTTTTGTTCGTTTAACAAAATATCCTTATTTCTGATTGCTTTTTGCAAAAGGGAATTATTAACGTTAGTGTATCTATTTTTTATAAACTTGTCTAATCTTAGATTATTTTCATTTACAATGATATTTTGATATTCTCGCACTGTCCGATAATAGACGTAATATTGTTTTTTTCAAAAAATATGTATTGAAGTCTGTACTACTACATTTATCTTATAAATCCACTCGCTATTAGTCTTTCCCCCATATAAAGTCCACATAATTGTCCTTTTGACACATTACGACTTGCGGTATCCAAAACAATATTGGCATCACTTTCACCAAAAATAATCTTACCTTTATCAGTTTTTGTTGTGCTTCTCAATTTTACTTCCACATCATACTTTTCATTTCTTTTTAATTCTGGAGCAAGTAAATTTAGGGTATCAATGTAGACTTCTTTCTTAAATAAATCGCTTTCGTTCCCAACATAAACAGTATTTGTTCTTGGATCAATTTTTATCACGAATAAAGGTTCCGCTGTACCCCCAATGCCAAGCCCCTTTCGTTGCCCCTGTGTATAATCAGCAATTCCATTATGTTCTGCTAACTTTTTACCTGTTGCAATGTGTATTATATCGCCCCTTTTTTGTTCGGCATAATTTCTTAGAATTTCCCTATAATCTTTACCTCTTGCTAAACACATATCCTGACTTTCCGGTTTATCTGCAACATATAAATTCATTTTTTTTGCAATTTCTCTAACCTGTTGCTTCGTTTTATCACCCAATGGAAATTTTAAATATTGTAAATATTCATATCTAATTTGTCCTATAAAATATGACTGGTCTTTCACAGGATCAATTCCTTTTTGTAGCTCATAAATTCCATGATCGTTTTTAACGACTTTTGCATAATGTCCTGTCGCTAAAAAATCGCAACCCAATTCTTCTCTTTTTTCAAGTAGAGTCGGAAATTTTATGTATTTATTGCAATTTGCACAGGGATTTGGCGTTTCACCACCTGTATACGCTGACACAAAGTATTTCACAACCTTTTCTTCATATTCGGTTTCACATTTAAAAACATGATGTTTTATTCCAAGTTGTTTGCATACTTCTTTGGAATCCTCATAGTCTGCAGATTCACAAAATTTTCCATAATCAAGAGTCATACCCACCACTTCGTAATTCTGCTGTAGAAGAATGGCACAAGTAGTGGAACTATCCACTCCACCCGACATACCTACAAGAATTTTGAGCTTACCATTTATCATATCATTCCTTTTGGTTGGATCTCACTTTTCACAAATAAGTAAATGTGTTATAATATTAAGTGTTCTCACTGGATACAGGTTATTGTATTTAATTTTAAAAACAATTTATCTTCTCTTTATAATTTTGTTAAAAATACAGTTTCCCACTATCTGTATAGTTGATACAATCAAGATAATTACAATTACAGAGACGGTTAAAACATCTGTTCTAAATCTGTGATAGCCATATCTTATTGCTAAATCACCAAGCCCACCACCACCAATTGCTCCAGCCATTGCAGAATTACCAACTATCGCAATCAAAGTAAGAGTTATACCAGATACTAATGATGGTAATGCCTCTGGCAAGAGAACTTTGTAAATTATTTGCCAGTTAGTGGATCCCATAATTTTCGCTGCTTGTATTAAATCTTTATCAACCTCTTTTAGGCTGTTTTCAATAATCCTTGCTAAAAAAGGTGCTGTTGCTATTGCCAATGGAACTATACTTGCCTTTGTTCCTGTGCTTGCTCCAACCATAAACCTCGATAATGGAAATACCAAAATCATTAAGATTAAAAATGGAAACGAACGAAATATATTTATAACTCCATTCACAATCTTATTTACTTTGGGTAATGGGAAAATCCCATCTTTTGATGTTATATTCAAAAAAATTCCCACAGGTGTACCAATTATCAAAGCAAATATAATGGTAAAGAATACCATTATCAACGTTTGCCCCGCACTTTCTAATACTAAATTTAGAGTTTCTGTGTTATATATCATATTTCTCCTTTTATTTTTTTGCTTTTATTGCTTAAATAATTACTACCATTCACGACTTTCTTTTCTGTCCCTTTTTCAATTTCTCGCCTTGTGTTTTCCACAATTTTACCCACTTTTTGTATATCCTTCATCAAATTACCTTTACCATTTGTATTGTTTGTTTTACGTATTTGTTTTGCGGTCATTTCATCCAACATATTCAAAATCAACTCTGTTTCGTCAAAATGGTCTCTCAGGTTTTCCCTTTCAAGTCTTTTAATCTTTTTGTGTTCCGATGGTGTAATTCCAAATGTCTCCTTTGACATAATTGAAGTAAATAAGGCATAGTCTTGTTCTACTGTCCCTCTTAAATTCCCTTCTTTTCTAACTTTTATACTCTGTATTCGTTGCTTTATCCATTTTTCGTCATAACCTTTTTGCTTATATATTTCCATCATTCTTTCCTGCGCTATTTCTGGGTTTTCTATTTCTTTTATTCTTTCAAATCCTACTTTTACCAACCATTGTTTAATAGGTTCTGCCTTTGGAGATGGTATTGATTGTATAATTCTAAATATAGTTTCGAGATTAGCACAATCGGTCGAGTATTTTTTGCTATCATTCGACATTAATTTCAGTTGTACGATTTTTTCGTACAACTGAAAAAAGTCTTCCTCATCCTTTAATTCTCTTTTTAAATCACTCCAATATCTTTTAGGAATATTATTACCTGTCAGAATACCTATAATACCCACAACAGAAAAATAAATCTCATTATTATAATCTTTCTTATTTTCAAAAACTACTACATCACTCATTTACCCTCCTAATATTCAATCTGTTACATTTTGTAACCATTCCAATTTTATTAAGTTCGTGACGATTTGTCATGACCTCACTAATTACAATACTCATCTCACTTCCTCTACATTTATTTTTAATCTCCTTAAAAACGTATAAACTAATTTTATATTTTTCTCTTCCCCAGATATTTCTGCAATAGTCTCACCAATATATTCATTATTAACATTATTTATAGTTGCGGATAAAATATTTACATCCACACTGTATTCTCTAATTATATGAGATATAATGGGCTTATCTGTATTTCCACCATCAAAAGTAAGACGATATTTTTTGCTTTTCGTTTGTATATCTCCAATCTTTTTATAATTTTCCGTACTTAGGGTTGATATAAATTCCTTTGTAATGTTCTTTTGTGGACGTAAAAATATATCTCTAACACTTCCATTTTCTACAATTTTTCCATCTTCCATAACAGACACAAAATCACATCCATCTCTAACAACCTCCATTTGGTGGGTTATCATAATGACAGATAACTGTTTTTGTTTTTGAATATCTTTTATCAATTTAATAATCGATTTACTTGTTTGCGGATCAAGAGCACTGGTTGCCTCGTCACAAAACAATATTTCTGGTTCGTTTGCCAATGCTCTCGCTATGGCTACTCTTTGTTTTTGTCCACCCGATAGCTGGGATATCGGACTGTAAATTTTATCTTCCAACGAAACCAATTTTAATAGTTCAAAAACTCTTTCTCTTATCAAGTGTTTGTCTTTACCAACAATCTCTAATGGATAGGCAACATTTTTAAAAACATTTCTCGAAGAGAATAAATTAAAATTTTGAAAAATCATTCCTATTTTATGTCTTTGAGATAACAAATCTTTTTTGGTCAAGTTATCAACTCTTCTATCATTAAAATAAATTTCACCACTATCTGGCTTTTCTAAAAGACTAATTAATCTCACAAGAGTGGATTTACCAGCTCCACTTTTTCCTATTATTCCATAGATAGTATTACTTGGAATTTCAAGCGATATATCATTTACCGCTTGAATTCCGTTATATAATTTATTTAAATTTGTTATTCTTATCATATCAATACTTCCATCCAGGTATTATTGCACCTTTTGTTTCCTCCAGAATCCCTTCAGCAACCTCTCTTGTTTGAAATGCCCTTATCAATTTTTCTATTCTTATATCATCTTTGCTTTCTGGTCTTATTGCAAAAATATTAATGTAAGGGGAAGTTGTAGCATCTTCACGCAAAATTGGATCTTTTGTCGGATCAAAACCAGCATTAATAGCGTAATTATCATTTATAACCGCCACATCAAATTCATCCACAACTCTTGGTAAACTTGCTGCATCCAGTTCTGTGAATTGTATATTTTTTGGGTTTTCAATAATATCATTAGGAGTTATAGAATTTACATCTACTCCATCCTTAATTTTAATAAGTTTTACCTGATTTTGTAAGATTAACAAAACTCTTCCTTCATTTGATGGATCGTTTGGAATAGCAATTTTTCCATATTCCTTTATGTCATCAACATTCTTAAGTTTTTTGGAATAAAAACCTATTGGAGATAAAGTTGTAATACCTGCTGGAATAATATCAGTATTATTGGTAGCATTAAATTTATCCAAAAATTGCTGGTGCTGGAAAGCATTAACATCAATACTTTTATCATACAATGCAAGATTCGGAGTATTGTAATCGCTAAATTCTACAATTACTAATTCAATTCCTTCTTTTTGCAGTGCTGGCTTAACATACTTATTAAGAACATTCTGATATGGTTTTGTCATAACACCTAATTTCAATATCTGCACCTTTTGATTATTAGCATCTTCTCCCTTCTTACAAGCAATAGTGGTTGCTATGACCAATAAAACCACTACCAATTTTAAACACTTTTTAAACATTTTCCCTTTTTTTATTAACAAAAAAATCATATCCCTTTCGGAGATATGAAAACAATTTAACTATCTTTTTAAAGAAAAATACTACATCATTTTCAATCCCCCATTTTCTTTGGAAAACATACACATGATAAACATCATTCTCAAAAACACATTTTGTTGATAGAACATTATTTATATCTGTCAAATTTTTTTAATTTGATGGGGATTGACTAAATAAAGTTGATTTTTTTTATTTTTGTCATTTATTGTTCTATTTATTTTAATAAATGATTGAATATGAAATCAGTTTCTAATTGTAATTGTAAATATTGTAATTGT
>JAIRSX010000116.1 GCA_031255235.1 Rickettsiales bacterium | reverse complement strand
ACAATTACAATATTTACAATTACAATTAGAAACTGATTTCATATTCAATCATTTATTAAAATAAATAGAACAATAAATGACAAAAATAAAAAAAATCAACTTTATTTAGTCAATCCCGTGGATTGAGTTAATTTTTGCTTTTTATCTTATTTGGATTACTATATTTATAGTATGGGTGAACAAACGAAGGCATATATTACCGGTGTCAAGAATTTTTTTGGTGATACGATTAACTCGATTTTAGAAGTTCAGTGCGGTGGTGGGTATGATATTGAGAATTGCGTTGTTTTACAGGATAAAAATCTTAATTATATTGGTGTTGATGTGGATGATAAGATTATACGGGACAACAGAAATTATTTTAAAAAAGAAAAGAATAAAATATTTATGACTCTCGATGCAAGCAACGAACCGTTGCCAAAATCTGATTTGGTTGTGTGCGTCGGTGTGATGGAATATTTACCAAATGCTAATATCTGGTCTTTGATTGAAAATATTAGAGAAAGCGGTGCCAAATATGTCGCTTTTGATTATTATTGTTCTGCATTTAATGATTTAAATATAAACGAGGATATCAAAATTTTAACAGAAAATGGACCGTACGAAAAGGAAAAAGCCAAACTTAAAGAACAACCGAAAAGTAGGGCGATAAATTTAATAGAGTCACCATTTTATTTTCCTAATCCCGATATTTTATTTCCGACCGTTAATATAAACAAATTGGTAGCATTTTATGAAATAAAAGATATATATTTATATATGGATTGGTGTAATGCCGATGTGTCTTTGATTAGGAAAATGCTTATTCCACTTTTTGAGTCAAAATTCAACGAGATAAAGGATCTTTTTATAAAGAATGAAGCGGAATATCTCTTTTTAGATGTTATGAAAACTACGGAGTTTAGTTGGGAGAAATATTATTACGAAGAGCCGTATAAAGCCATTGTTTTTGATAATCGTTTGTATATTGATTTTTTTAATTTGTTGAAATGCCAGAACGATAAAGAGCAAATGAAAATACTTTTGGAAAAAATTTTTGTGTTTAATGATCTAATATCTGAAAACTGTTTATGGGTTCAATGTCTTCTAAGAGATTTTGTTTCTTATAAAACGACTGGTGATTTTGTTTATTTATAAAGTTTTGCAAACTTAATCATTGTTTATATAGTCATTTCAAATGAAGGATAGCAATTTTATTTCTATAGTCGATACGACCATGCGAGATGGAGAGCAAACATGTGGTGTCTCCTTTACAAAGGAAGAAAAATTGTTGCTTACAAAAAAACTTTTAAAGGATTTAAAGGTTAATAGGGTTGAATGGACGAGTGCCAAATCAAGTCCAAAAGAACAAGCAAATTTGACTGAAATAATGAAATGGGCAAAACAAAATGAGTTAGAAGGTTCTATTGAGGTTTTGTCTTTTACTGACATAAATAAATCTGTTGATTGGTTGTTGCCTACCAATTGCAGATGTTTGAACTTACTTACAAAGGGCTCTTTGCGACATTGCGAAATACAACTTAAAAAAACGAAAGAAGAACATTTGAGGGATGTGCAAGAAACTTTTGAATATGCCACGAAAAGCGGAATGTCCCTATCAGTTTACATGGAGGATTGGAGTGGTGGTATGTTGTCACCTGATAACTATGTTTTTTACATGCTTGATGCCTATAAAGATATGGGCTTTAAAAGAATTTATCTTGCTGATACATTGGGCATTTTTGATATGGAAAAAGTCAACAGGTTTGTCAGCGAAATTGTCAACAAATATCCTACTTTAAATTTTGAGTTTCACGGACATAACGATTATGGTCTTGCCACCGCTAACGCCATTACTGCTTTAAAAGCAGGTGCGAAAGGGCTCCATTGCACTGTAAATGGTCTTGGTGAGAGAGCTGGTAATGCGAATCTTGCTGAAATTGCTGTGAATATCAAAGATCACCTCGGACTCAAAACAACTTTAAATGAAAAAAAACTGAAAGAAATTTCAAATTTGGTTGCCAATTTTAGTAGAAAAAAAATAAGTTCAAATGCTCCAGTTGTTGGTGAGGACGTGTTTACTCAAACAGCGGGGGTTCATGCTGATGGAGATAAAAAAGGCAATTTATACGCAAACCCTCTTTTGCCTGCCAGATTTGGGGTTGATAGAAGTTATGCGCTTGGTAAATTGTCTGGTAAAAGTAACATTGAAATGAATTTAAAAAATCTTGGTATTGAATTAACAGACGAACAGAAAAAGGTTTTATTGGAAAAGGTTGTGTCTTTAGGTGATAAAAAGGAAATTATTACTGTTAGCGATTTGCAGTTTATGGTTAGAGATTTATTAGGGGATAATACCAATAAAAAATTTAAAGTTGTGGAATGCATTATAACTTCAAGTTTATCAATGAAACCCTTTGCAACTATAAAAACGGAATATGATGGAAAAATATATGATGGGGTGGGGGAGGGCAACGGTGGTTATGATGCTTTTATGAATGCACTCAAGGGTATTGGAAAACAAGCCGGTTTTAAAATTCCAAAACTTTTGGATTATGAAGTTCATATTCCAAGTGGCGGTATGACGGATGCTCTTGTGGAATGTGTAATCACTTGGTATGGCAATGTAAAAACACATGCTGTATCCAGTGATCAAGTTGTTGCTGCAATATTTGCAACAGAAAAATTTATGAATTTGTGAAAATAAAATTTGACTTAAATAAAAAAACCTCTACTTTAAAAGATATTGGAGTTCGTAGCTCAGTTGGTAGAGCACATGACTTTTAATCATGTTGTCGCGGGTTCGATCCCCGCCGGACTCACCATAATTCTACTATTTATTCCTGAAATACATTACATTTTGTACATCTTGCCATCCTTCCATTATCTAAAACTATTTTAAAACAAATAAATGGTGTATCCTATGCGGCTCGAACGCATGACCTACAGCTTAGAAGGCTGTTGCTCTATCCAACTGAGCTAAGGATACAACAATAGCAATATAATAAGTTACTTTTTAAAAAACAAATTTTTTATATTTATTTTTTTCATTTTAAATGACTTTTTTCTAAAAAGAATGTTTTTTATTTTTTTGATTATAATATAAAATCCTGTATTATTAAGTACGTATATTAGTTTACCGAGGAGTGTCTGATTTGAAAGTGTTTAACAAAAATGAAGTGAAAGGTTATTTTTCTATAATTCTTTCTTTTGTCATGTTACTCTTATTTTTTCAAAATACAATTAGTTTTTCTTTTGCTGATTCTTGTGATGATTTGCCGGAAAGAGGCAGTCTAGATAGATGTAGATACGGTAAAGATGTCTACACAAAAGGACATAGAAGGAGCGATTTCAATTTTGATGGTACGGAGATAGGACGATATAGCAATGAGACCGGTAAATCAAATGGGAATGGATATAAAGTTGGAGATATATATAGTGAACTTGACGGAAAAGGTAACCAAACTTATTATGATCAACCGGTTTCCTGCCTTGATCCACAATTAGATTATGAGCCTTTTACTTCCCCTGATTATTTTTACCAAAGTAACAATAAGTATTGTCTTTTTTGGAGTTTGTTAGAAACACAGATTCCTTTTTATACGACAATGCTAACTATGGCAAATATTTGCAAAGTGCTTCCTGCTTTCACATGTGGTGCTATTGCAGTAGATGCCAATATCGATGCCGTCCAAGACATGACTTGGTTGCAAAATTTCATATCCAAGGTAAAAAATCTCATAGACAAAATGAGGAAAGTTATTGCTGTTATTAAGACAATTGTTGGTGTTGTTGTTTCGGTTGCGACAACTGCTGCTTTGGGTGCAATGACAGATCCTCTAATTGTTATGATGGTCGAAGCCGTTGTATATGCTGCAGAATTTACCTTTAAATTAATAAAAAATCTCATTTATAATTCTAGAGCGGTGGCAGCGATAGCAGCTGAACCAAATTGTGCCGGTGATGTTCCAAGATATACCGCAATGGCTGGCACCTGTGGTGCTGCTCTTGCTACCTCAGTTGCATTGCCACTAACATTAATTTATTCCACAACTGCAATAATTTGGAGTCTTGCTAAAAAATCTATAAATAGAGTGAAAATTTGTGGTGATAAATGGAATGGTTTTGCCTATACATCTGCTATGATGGAAGAAGCAAGGGATGGGGACGACGAACACAGAGAAAGATATTACCCAGAATATGGGGCATTTTCAAATTCGTATGAGTTTTGTCTCAACAAATACGTAAACAATGAAGGTTCTTCAGCTTTTTGTGATGAAATGTTGAATGTTGGTAAAATCTGTGATTATAGTAGTGAAGTTTGTAATGATATTTCACGTGATACGAAAAGCAATTATAATAGACTTTATAGAGAGAGAACGTATGGTGGAATGGAATATTCCGTAAGAGATTACTCTTGTAGAGATCCAAGACTCAATTCCGTTAAAGGGTATAGAGATGCTACTTATCAATTCCAAAGATACTATTTCAGAGGAAATGAAGCGGCACAATATGCTTGTGGTAGGTTTAAATATAGAGCGAACGGTTGTAATATAAATGGCAAAGAGTATTCAAAACAGGATGTTGCTAGAGATCAAAACAAGAATACAGAGTGTGAGATTGCGTTTGAGGAAGCATATAGATGTTGTCAGGAAAAAAGGCTAAACGGTGTTTGTTTGTATGATGCGGATTCTGATCAAAAGAAGAGGGAATCAACTTTCTGTCTTTATGATGATACCGGTAAAGAAATTGAATGTTCTGTCGATCTGGGTGGTGCTTTGGATCCTAAAATGGCAGTCTATATTCCAGAAAACAATGAATCTTTGTTGTGTGTTAAGAACGTTGATTATTGTCCGTACGCTTATAATGTTGGTGGCGGAACAACTTATAGAGAAGAATATTGTAATGGAATTGAGGGTTGTAAGAATCCTTTTGATATAAACAGCGATGGGATTTGTGGGGATGGTAAAGAACATGATTTGTGTAAAAAGTGTTCAGTAGTTAATAGTGGAGAGCCGTGGGGGGAAGAAGGTGAAATCTTGGTTTGTAAAAAAGGTACTGGCTGTCTTGCTGGAAATGTCTATGAAGATTATGATGATTGTATGGAATGGGACAAAAGATATGGTTCTGATTATTCCAAAATTTGGATATATAATACCATATATAATCCTGAAGCTGGAAAAACAAATGCTCCAAGACCAACTGCAGCCAATGGGAATCCTAAAAATTTCTGTCAGTTGAATAGACATTGTACTGAAAGAGGTTTGGATACAGATTTTGACGACGATCCTTTTGAAGACAACTTATATATCCCGCAAGTTTGTAAAGATTTCATTGGAGATTCTCAAAATTTACCAACGGATATTGTATTTGGTGATTTGGACAATATGAGTGTACTTTCCTCTATTAATAATTCTTGTAAAAACTTAAGTAGGGATGCATGTAAATTTGAAAATCCTTTTGATATAAACAATGACACTAACTGTGGTAATATTTGCGAGTTGGATGAGTGTTATCCAAAAATAAACAATGGCTCTCCTGTCATTTATCCAAGAACGAGTGATGGGCTTACTGTCAATGCAAACGGGTCTTACTCTATGTGTAGTGGTGCAGTTTCCAATGGAAGTCCTTTTGATTCAGATTCAATTTTTTGTGCTAAACCTCTTGAGATAAGAGACAAATGTGAATCTTATTATAATGGTGAGGTTGTTTCTGGGGCAAAAAAGACAATCGGTAAAATTATAAATGTTGATTTTAATTTAGGGAGTTATAGGGGTTTTACTGCTCCATTAGCCCAATGTGTTAAGGAAACCTTATCAAACATATTCCTAAATATTGCTGGTAGAAGTGTGTGTATGCCTGGTTACGCAGTAAACGAAGAGGGTTTATGTGGTGCTGATACCTGTGAAACGGATACTGGAGAGTGTATTATCCATGACAACTACTACGAATATAAGATTGGGCAGCAATTAAGTGCCGATCATAGTATATTTTATTGGGTTCAATACGTTATGAGAAACATAATTTTGACCGGTCTTTCTTTATTATTGGCAATAGTTGGGTTAAAATTTTTGATGGGTGGTGGTGAAGGTTTAGAGATTCTTGGAAAAGAAAAAGATGCGAAGGCGGTTGTGCTTGCTGCTTTCAAATTAGCAATAGTCCTATATTTCTCAATTGGTGAAGCATGGCAATCACGCTTTTATGTGTGGTTGAGTGACTTTGCTCAGGATCTATATGCTACCATCACAAGATATGCGTTTTCTATACAATACGAAGAGCAAGAAAGAATGTGTCGTCCTACCATTAAAATTTACGATTGCAATCCTTTTAATCTTATCAATAATGCAAAAACTCCAATTTTGGATGAATACGGAGACGATGTGGCTTGTAAATGTTGGAAAGACATAGTAAATGGTGGTGCTGGTGCTCTTAATGAAGTTTACAAATTATATGGTCCTGAAACTGCTAATTGTAAAGGTTGTTATAATTATGCTCCGAAAGAGGTTAAAAAATGCAGGGTTAAAAATAGAACTGACTCTATTGGTGATTTTATTGAATACGTTTATACTGGCAGTTATCAAGTCTTTAACCCTTCTAGTCACAATATAAAAGCTGGTGATAAAATATTGCTGGAAGTCTACGGTGCACAAGGTGGTGGCGGTGATGGTGGAGCAGGTGGTTATAGTACTGCAGTGTATACCGTAAGAGATCCTAATGTTCCTTTGCATATTTATGTTGGTGGTGCCGGTGGTAATGGTACCGGTGGTTGGGGTGGTGGTGGTAGGGGTTATAATTCCGGTGGAGGTGGAGGAGGTGCTTCTGATATTAGGACTGGTGGTACCGCCCTTAGCAATAGAGTTATTGTGGCAGGTGGAGGAGGAGGAACCTCAAAAAGTGGTTCTAGTAGATTTGGAGGTTCTGGTGGAGGAGGAAATTCAAACGGAGGAAATGGTAGTACAACAGTTGGTTCAAATGAAGGAGGATCTTGCACCATAACATCAGCTATTGGTGGTAGCGATAGTGCTGGTGGTATCGGAAGTAGATGCTATGCTAACAATGGAAAAACACACGATGTTAATGGTTGTAACGGTGGTTCTGGAATCGGTGGAAATGCTAATTGTAATTATGGATATAATTCACAGGCGGGCGGCGGCGGTGGTGGTTGGTATGGTGGTGGTGGTGGTTCTGGTTTTTATAGTACTGGTAGTACTGGTGGTGGGGGTGGTTCTGGATATTGTAGTACTTCATTATTGGATGAATGTGGTGGGGGGAATGGTAAAAATGTTGGTGATGGAAGAGTGATGATTACTTGGGGTATTGACGAATTGAAAGACATTTATATCGCCAATGTTAGTTGTGATTGTTATGCTGAAACAAATGGGGGCAAAACAGTTTATAAACCTGTTCAAATTACGCAAATATGTAAACCCGATTATATATATGCACCGTCCCCAAGTGGTGCGAGTGCTCCTTCTGCAAACCGTGAACACGTCACTGAAATGGTGAATATTGATACCGATTTGTCTTATCCTTGTGAAATGTTGTTTAACAGAGATCTTGTTGCCGATGGAGACTATGCCTTGACAA
>JAIRSX010000093.1 GCA_031255235.1 Rickettsiales bacterium | reverse complement strand
AGAGAGAGAGAGAGAGAGAGAGAGAGAGAGAGAGAGTAATAAGGATTGGAACAATAACCTTTCTAAAACAATAGGAGGGTTATTATGAATAAACTACTTCTAAATATATGTTGTTCTATCATACCTAAGAAGAAAAATCGTCATCATTTCAGGAATAGATGTAGGAATAGGGGCATTATTGAAATCTTATTGTTATCAAAACACACATTAAATAAACTGGATAAGATAGGTGATATTTTCAATTTCTTAAAACTTCAGTTTCCAGTGATGAATGTTCCACCTGCTATTGGTAACATGAGAATATTACAGGATGCAGAGACAAAGCTTATGGCATTAGTCGATGTGATATTCAGAAAAAATAATATACCATACTTTATGAATTATGGAAACTTGATTGGTATTGTGAGACATAATTCCCTATTTGTACCATGGGATGATGATATTGATATATGTTTAATGTATGATGATTGCTTGAAGGCAATAAAACTTTTTCAAAGCATATCTGAAAAAGATAGCGATTTTAAAATATTAATATACGACAATAATAATCCTGGTGGGCTTTCTAAAATAATATACAAAGACCTCTTATTTATAGACATTTTCCCATTATTTTACTATAATAACAACGATCACGATGAGTTAAGACAAAAGTTAAATGAAGCAAGAAAACTAATGAAATGGCCAAATGCACATACAGATATATCATTACAAAATGAGGTTGTTATAGACAATAGCAAATCCAAGAGTGGTAATTTAATTTTTGAGGGCATTTATTTTCCACATAATCCTATGTGTGTTATGGAACATAATGAAGTGTTTCCATTGAGGGATGTCAATGTGGATGGGTATAATTTTTTGATTCCGAATAATACTGAAAGCATCTTAAGAAAAAAATACGGTGATATATATGTTTATCCAAATGACATGTTCACACATGTACATTTGAGAATTGACAGTCCAGAGAGGTTGAAAATTTGTAAAGAATTTCTATCAAAGCCAAATAATGAATATTTAAAGGAGTTAAATATATGATAGTAGGATTCGCAAGTGGAACTTTTGATATGTTCCATGTAGGACATTTAAATTTATTTAAAAGAGCGAAAGAATATTGTGATAAATTAGTCGTTGGTGTGAATACCGATGAGTTAGTTTATTCGTATAAAAACCACTATCCAATCATACCAGTAGAACAAAGAATTGAAATAATTAAATGTTGTAAATATGTTGATGAAGTAAAAAAAAAGGGGAGTAGAGATAGTATTGAATTTTACAAAGATTTTAAATTTGATATCTTATTTATAGGCGATGACTATATAAATTCAGAACAATATGTTAAATTAAATGAACAGTTAAGGGAATATGGTAGCAAAGTTATGTTTTTATCTTACACAAAGGGTATAAGTAGCACAGAAATCAGGAAAAAGTGTAGTGAGAGTTTAAATGATGTAAAATAGTGATATAAAGGGCGTTTTTTTTAAAAACTTTCCGAAAAGAATCGGAAGATTAAGAATCAAAATTGGTCACGAAATCAAGATAAGACAAAAATGATTTCTGGTTTAGAATTCGAGTGATGTCAAATTAATTTGTGTTTTCTCTTTTTAATTGCTCTACTACGAAGGTATTTAATTATTTCAGATAAAGGTAAAATGTCATATAAAGAAAGTTACGGAATACATAATAACGGTTGTAGTCACGATTTCTCTTTGTCCAGGAATCCCTATGGGTGTTCACTTAAAGCACAGGAGACAATTGCTTCTGCCATTAGGAATACAAGCATCTATCCTCATTCTGAACATAAGTTGATCATGGAAGTAAGCAGTTTCCATAGTTTACCACCAGAAAATGTGGTTATTTGTGCCGGTAGTATTCAGGGTATAGACATTACCGTTGATGCGTTGATAAACGAGGGAGATGAAATTGTAGTGACTGAATTAACATTTGAGGAGTTTCTTTACTCTGCTAATAGGAAAAAACCTGTGATTAAACGGAGTGATATGACCTTCGATTTAGCACTCAATATAGATAATCTTGAGAGTCATTGCAATGAAAAAACAAAATTAGTCTATATAGTCAATCCCAATAATCCGACAGGAAAATACGTATCGACAGACGAAATTGTTAAGATCGCAGATTCTATTCCTAATGGATATCTGATAGTTGATGAGGCAAACATAGAATTTGCCACTGGTGTTAAGTCAATGTTGAGATACTTTGATCCTAAAGGAAATATAATAGTGTTGAGAACATTCTCAAAAGCATATGGTTTGGCTGGTATGCGTGTTGGATATATGGTGGCTCCAGATGAAGTTGTGAGTAGACTCCTTTCAGATTATCCACCTTACAAATGTTCGGAACTTTCTTTGTTGGCTGCTATTGAAGCATTGGGTGACCAGTTTTTTCTGGTGGAGAGTGTAAATAAGATTCGTTCAGAATACTTACGGTTTGTGAATAGGTTGGATAAATTGGGGTTGGCTTATATTCCATCCGATGTTCATACTGTTCTTGTTAAACGTCCGCAAGCATTTGAAACATTGGAAGAATTTGTTAAATATTTGAATAAAAACGACATAGGAGTTGTACGTTCTGATAAGTGTGATGCTGTACGTATTGTGATGATGCAACCATCCGAAACCGATTTTCTATTAAAAGTGTTAACAAACATAAATTAAAGTTTTTATTGATAAGAAACATAATAAAATTTGTCTTTATAAAGTAGTTGGTGTAATATGTGCCTATTATGTTTGGTTTAGTTAAAAGGGTATTTAAGTCAATTAATAGAAGACAATTAGAACAATATAAGAAGGTTGTTGAGAATATAAACTCTTTGGAAGAAGTTTATCTGAAAATGAGTGACGCTGATTTAAAGGCACAAACTTCTATTTTAAAAACAAGGTTAAGTAAAGGTGAGACGTTGGATAGTATTTTGCCAAATGCTTTTGCCATTGTTAGAGAGACATCAAAAAGAATTTTAAACCAAAGACATTTTGACGTTCAGTTGATTGCTGGCATGGTTTTGCACGATGGAAATATTGCTGAAATGAAAACAGGTGAGGGTAAAACTCTTGCCGCAACTTTACCATCATACCTTAATGCGCTTGAGGGTAAGGGTGTCCATGTTGTAACTGTCAATGATTACCTTGCTAAATGGCAGAGTGAAATGATGTCAAAGGTTCATAATTTTCTTGGTTTAACATGTGGTTGTATTTTGAGTCAGATGAATGACAAGGAAAGAAAAATGGCCTATGCTTGTGATATTACCTACGGAACAAATAGCGAATTTGGTTTTGATTATCTGCGAGATAATATGAAAATGTCAATGGATCAAATGGTTCAAAGAGGGTTGAATTTTGCCATTGTTGATGAGGTTGATAGTATTTTGATTGATGAGGCACGAACGCCTTTAATTATAAGTGGCAGTACTGACGATAATCCGAAACTTTACACAAAAATTGACAGTGTAATCAAGAAAATAAAAAAAACTGAAACCACGACTGAAAAAGAGAAAGATAATAACAAAGACGCTTTATGTATAGTTGATGAGAAGGATAGACAAGTTACCTTTACTGAAAAGGGGTTTGATTGGATAGATAAAGAACTTAAAAATGCTGGGTTGGTGTCTCATAGTGATAATATGTTTGATCAGAAATATATGGAAGTAAATCACCACATAAATCAAGCTTTGAAGGCAAATAAACTTTTCCAAGAACAAGTCGATTATATAGTCAAGGATGGGCAGGTTTATATTGTTGATGAGTTTACCGGTAGAATTATGGAAGGTCGACGGTTTAGTGACGGACTTCATCAAGCATTGGAAGCAAAAGAAGGTTTAAGAATTCAGAGTGAGTCTCAGACATTAGCCAGTATTACCTATCAAAATTATTTCAGAATGTATGAAAAACTATCAGGAATGACTGGAACTGCGATGACTGAAGCGGTGGAATTTGAGTTTATTTATGGTTTGAAAACAATTGAAATTCCTACTAATAGACCGGTTCTCAGGAAAGATGAACATGATGTAATTTACAAAACGGAAGATATAAAATATAAAAAAATCGTAGAGCAAATTGAAGAATGTTATGCTAGAAAACAACCTGTGTTAGTTGGAACTATTAGTGTTGAAAAGTCAGAAAAAGTTTCAAAACTTTTGAAAGCAAGGAAAATACCTCACCAAGTTTTAAATGCTAAACAACATGAGAAGGAGGGTAAGATTATAGCACAAGCTGGACGGAGTGGTGCAATTACTATTGCTACTAATATGGCGGGTAGGGGAACAGATATTATGCTTGGTGGTAATGCTGACTTTTTGATAAATGGGTTACCAGAGAATGAAAGAGAATCCCAAAGAGAACAAATTAAGTTGGATGTGGAAAATGATAGGAAACTCGTTTTAGAATTGGGTGGTCTTTATATTCTTGGAACAGAAAGACATGAGAGTAGGAGAATAGACAATCAGTTGAGAGGTAGAAGTGGGAGACAAGGTGATCCGGGTCAGTCAAAATTTTTCTTGTCAATGGAGGATGATTTGTTGAGAATTTTTGGTGGAACGAAGTTGGGTGACATGATGGGTAGGTTAGGGCTGGAAGAAGACGAGGCGATAATACATCCTTGGATTAGTAGTTCCGTAGAAAAGGCACAGAAAAAAGTTGAAAATGCCCACTACGAGATGAGAAAAAATATTTTAAGATATGACGATGTTGTTAATGAACAACGACTTATTGTTTTTGAACAAAGAAATGATATTATCAAAGCGAATCATATTAATGAGGAAATTAAATATTTAAGGGAACAAAAAAATATAGAGTATATTGATAGATTTTTGCCTGACAAAACCAATAGGGAAACTTGGGATTTGAGTGGTTTAAAAATTAAGTTAGAGAAAATATACGCAGGAAATTTTGCATTCAGCGCAGATATAAACAAGCAGGAAATTTTAGACTATGTTAATGACTACACCATATCTCTTTATGAGGAGAAGGAGAGACAATATACAGCTGAAGTTATGCGGGAAATTGAAAAACAAATTTTTTTATTTTGTATTGATAAATATTGGAAGGATCACTTAAGGAATCTTGACTTTTTGAGGCAAGGTATAGGTTATAGGGGTTATGCACAAAAGGATCCTTTATTGGAATACAAGAAAGAAGCGTTTGAGTTGTTTGAGTCTCTTTTGTATGAAATGAACCAAGAGATATTGAGACGGTTGTATTATGTTGTTATAACTTCACAAAAAATGTAGAATGTTCTAAATATGATAATTTGTTTTTTTAAAAAAGATATTTAATTTGTTTGTGTATGGTCTACGATGATGATTATTTGCATTTTATGAAATTGAAGGTGGGGACGTTTGTTTTGTCTGCTATTTTTGTAATTTTAACTATTTTTTTTCTGTTTAAAAACGGGCTTAGTTTTGGTATTGATTTTACGGGCGGTATTTTGTTTGATATTACAGCGAAGGCTAAAATAGAGGATATTAGAGAAAACTTGACAGAAAATAAAATCGGCGATTTCAGTGTTCAGGGCTATGGGGAGTCTGGATTTATAATTAGGATAGCACAAACTCAGCAGGATACATCGTATACTAACAGAGTTAAAAGTATTTTGGATACTTTTTTCAAAGATGAAATCACCTATAACAAAATTGATTTTGTTGGACCTCAAGTTGGTAAAGAACTTATAAAAAATGGTATAATTGCTTTTATATTATCCTTGGTTGCTATATCGTTTTATATATGGTTTAGGTTTGAGTGGAATTTTGCCGTTGGTGTTATTATAACTTTAATACATGATATTCTTATATTGTTTGGTATATATTCTTTTTTTAGAATTGATTTCGATCTTACTTCTGTTGCGGCAATTTTGACAGTTATGGGGTATTCTATGAACGATACAGTTGTTATTTATGATAGACTTAGGGAATTTATACCGAAATATAAAAATAAGTCTTTGACTGAAATTATTGACAGGAGTTTGACAACAACTTTAAGGCGAACTTTACTTACGTCATCGACAACTTTAATAAGTCTTTTGATTTTGGGTTTCTATGGTGGAGACAGCATCAAGTTTTTTAGTTTAATAGTATTTATTGGTATTATTATAGGAACATATTCTTCTTTTTTTATATCTGCTCCAGTGTTGTTGTATATAAATGGACAAGATAAAAAATGAAAGAATTTGATAAAGATATATTTTTTGTATACAAAAAATATTTGTGGTTGGTTTTGGTCAGTAAAATAAAATTTGTTAAATTCGAAAATAATTGTATTGTGTTATGCAATGGGAGATAGTGAAAGAATATCTACGACGTCTTTGTTGAATAATATTTGTGAAGAGAATGTTTCTGATGATATTAGGATTGGTGATTTATTGAACTCTCTCAATGAGGGTGGTTTCGCTCTTATGAATATGCTATGTGCTATTATTCTTATGATACCGACTCCTCCACCTATTGCAATAATTATGGGTCTCGTGATTATGTTTTTTTC
>JAIRSX010000037.1 GCA_031255235.1 Rickettsiales bacterium | reverse complement strand
CCTGAAGTCTTCTTCCTTTAGATTTTTAAGAGAATCATATTTTGACATTAGGAATTTATATTTATTACTATAGTAGTATTAGTCATAAGATACTGAAAAGTAAAGAAATATTATTATTTTGCAAAAAATTTTAAAAAACTTCTCCATCCTCTTATTTTTCATGGAAAAAAAATAAGATTAAATAAAAAAAACACTCACTCCCTTCCATCCATTCTCTTCAAAACGGTAATTCCCGTTTCGGTATAAAATGGTGTAATTACACCAAATTAAATTTTATTTTTTTTTAATCACCTCGAATTCGAGGGAATTAAAATTACTTTATAAAACCTGCCTTTTGAAGCGCATTTCTTACAATAGCATTCAGTTGTGTTATCAACTTCCTAGCAAGAGCAATGAGTGCTACCTTTTTGTTTTTTCCTTTGGAGACAAATTCAGCCATCTTGCTTTTGAATTGTTGATTATATCTTATCATTGAAAGCACACAGAAATAGAGTTTGCTTTTTATATCTTTTCGACCTCCTCGTGTGTACCTGTGCCCTCTGACCGTTTTACCACTGTCAAAAGGTATTGGTGCTAGTCCACAGATGGAGGAGAGTTGTTTTCTTTGAATTTTACCAAGTTCATTTCTTAATTTTATTAGCAAAAATAAAGATATTTCGTTTTTGATTCCTTTTTGTGACATAAGGGTATTGTAGGTTATGTTTAATTCTTCGTTATTTTTAATTATGTCTTCCATTTTTTGTTTTAAAATGTCAATTTCAATTTTGAAAAATTCTATTTGTTTTTTGACACTTTCCTCCATAACAGGTGATATGTTTGGTTGTTTAAGTCTGTTTTTTTCTTTTTGCAAAGTTATTTTCATATCTTCAATTCTTGAATATAACTGTGTGAGGAGTAGCATATCATCATCTGTTGGTGTGTAAAAGTTGAATTTATTGTCTTGTTGTGTAGTAAAATATTTAGCGAAATAAATTAATGATTGACAATCGATTTTGTCTGTTTTAGCTTTGTTATGCTTTGTACTTTTGGTAAAATTCTTTACTTTGAAACCTTCTGCAAGAATTATGTTGGTAAAACCGCTTTTGTAAAATAGGTTTGCTACAAGTTTTTCATAACCTCCTGTTAGATCTATTACAACAAGAGTATCACCTTTATCTATATCACTAATTGTTGCAATATAGTTGTTTATATCCTCTTCCTTGTTTTTAATCAAGTTGTAAGCATTATTTTTGGTATTGTACAAATCAAGTTTGTATTTTCCAACATCTATACCAATATAATTGGCATAACTCCTTTTTTCTAACATATAGCTCCTTTTTTATCACATCTCTTCTCTTTGCCCTGTTTTAAAATTATTATCGTGTAAAATCACTTTCATCCTAAGAAACATATAAGGGCTTCTTCCAACAAAAATAAACAAAACATGATAAAAAACAGTTATATATTTTAAAAAATCAGGGAACTAATAGTGTGTACGTTTATACTATATTTTTATTGAAAGGAGGTTTTTGTCTTGCAGATAAAAATATTATTAAGATTTTTTGTAAGACAAAAACACAGGATACTTCTCTATTGTTATATTTTTTAAAATCAAATATTTTTTGTTTTAATGACTTAAATATTAGATATTTTTGTTTTTTATTCCTTATTTTTACAGGCTTTTTTTTAAAATATATAAAAATAATGTCAAATTATTTGACAATTATTTTTTTATATTTTACAATAAAAATGTAAATTAAAAAAAAAAGAAAATGGAAAAAGATTTTTATCTTAAAAAAAACTTCAAAGAAGCTCTTCAAAATGTTAAAGGCTTCTGGAGCAAAAATGGTGTTAATAGAATTTATTTTGAGGTTAGCAAAAAAAGTAATTGTTATGCCGAACTAAATTTTGACAACATTTTAAAATCTAAAGTTAAATGTTTTGTAAAAAATAGCTATGATTATAGCAGCTCAAAATCTTTGAACGTTGAATTGAAAAGATTGCGAAGTATTGTTTGGAATCAACTCGAAAATGTCAGGAGACTTGTTTTGGAAGATGGATATTGTTGTATAGGTGATAACATTACTCCAGATGATAAAATTGAATTATCAATAAGTTCGGGAGAAGACTACCTTGAAGATTACTTAGCGTTTGTAATAGGTGGTTCTAATGTTGCGACAATTAATGTGATAAAAATAAATAAATAAAGGAAAAGATTATGGAAAAAGATAGTATCTATTTAGAAATTGCCTTGAAGCCCGGTAAAACTTTGGAAGATTTTAAAAATGCTAGATATAAATTTTGGGTAGCGAGTTTTGTAAAATATGACACTCCAAAAACCAATTTAGAAGAAAGAATAAAAGATCTTGATCAAAATACAATAGACTGTGATATGGTTGAAAAAATAACAGAAATAGCAAAAGATGACGGAATGACCTACAGAGAACTTTTGAGAGAATTATGCATTTTTGATCTTATGTGTGATGGTTTGGATATTGATGAATTCAGCAGAAGAAGATACATAATTGCAAAGGTTGGTGAACATGATCACCTCGAAGTTCAAAATATACGGGCACAATTAGATGATTATATTTTGATTTACTGGAGACATTAATATGGCAAAATATGATAGAGATTTTGTAAACAATATTCTGGACAAGATCGAAACTGGTGTTAAAACAAGAGATGCAGTAAAAGATACCGAGATATCTTTGATGTATTTTTATAAATTAGTAGAAGGTTGTCCTTTTTTTCGAGAAAGATTCCATGAAGTAAAAAAAAACTTAAAAATCCCGAAAGAGGAAATTACAAGAAGGCGAACCGAAAAGAGAAGACAACTAAGAAAAGAACAAAAGGAAAGAGAAGAGGAAATTCGTCTTTTACAAAAATTAAAAGAAAAATACGAAATCAATTGATTTTAAAAACCTCCTCAGTCTGTAGAGATTGAGGAGGATGTAAATTAAAAAAACATATCTGTTTTTAGAAAACAAAATCTAGATTAAAAAAATAGATTTCATCTATATTTTATATTATATTTTAAATTTAAAATAGATTCAAATTATATTTTCCGACGTCAAGTTTGTATGATGGAATTTTTATATTATCTTTATAACTACCATAGGGATTATGTTGTGTTGGTGATTTTAGTTTAGTGTTATTATTATTATTTCCAACGTAATTGATTCTATCGTGGTATTTCTGTTTGCTATAACCATCAGCAATATTCACGGCTGCCGCACTTACACCTTCCCATACCGCAGCCTGTGCTTGTGCATCTGTCATACTTTTGATACTTGAAACTTGCTTTTCTGTAGCGTTCCATAGATCTTTAGTCCTTTCTTGTGCTTGTTTTATAGTGTTTTGTATGGTATGTTGAGCGGTACCTTTGCTTACATCTACGCCACTATTCATATAAGCAATTGCTTGTTGGCTAGATAATTGAGCTGCTTGCTGAGTAATCAACTTAGCTTGTGGTGCAAAGTTATTATAAACCTGAGCCTGATCCGCATAACCTTGTGCTTTTATACTATTGGATTTGGCAACTCCATTTAAAATAGAACTATAACCGTTTATCAGACCAAGTGTAGAGTACATTTTAGTAACCTAAAAGACTATTGCTATTTATTCCCTCTCCCGTTTCATCTGAAAAAAGATTGGTTTTCATCCCCTTGTACTGATTCTTGATTTTTGTTTTCTTTTCTTCCTCTTCTTTCTCTGCTGCTTCGGCTTCGTCTTTTGAATCTTTATATTGCTGGCGCATAAAATCCAATTGTTTATCGGCGGCTTTAGTTGAAGCTCGTGCATTAATTATTGACGCCGTTGCTTGCAAAAGACCTGATCCAAGTGCTGCCCAATCAAATGATGATTTACCTTGTTGTGATGGAGGTGGAGTGTAATTATTTTGCGCAGTGGTTAAATTGCTTGGATTATATTTGTCCCAATTATAATTGTTGTTATTGTAGTTATTTAGATTATAGTTGTTGTTGTTATAATTACCTGTACCCAAACCAAAATCAGTATTGATATTTAAACTCGTGTTTCCACCGACACTGTTCATGTTTACTTGATATCCCATTTTTATCCTTTTTTTTTATTTAAATAATAAATTTTTTTTTACGCAATAACAAATAAATTTTGTGGTTTGTTTTGGGGATCAGAGTTAAGAGGATCCTTTTGTTTTTTGGTCATCATATCTTGTTGACCCAGCATTATGTCTTTGTTATTAGATAAGGGTTCTCTTTGTTGTTGATCTATTAAGTTTTTAGACTTATTTTCTAATGTTGGTGAAAATAGGTTTTGTACATTTTTGTCGAAGTATTTTCGACTGTCGCGCTGTTGTTGTTCTCTTTCTTTACGAAATTCGAATAGGTTTTGAGCTACGGTTATTTTGTTTTGCGTGGCTTTTTTGGTATTATAATCGTTATATTTATCTACATAGAGATTGTATGAAATTTTTCTATTACTTTTAATTAAACCCTCTATATAATCAGTTGACTCGACGTTGTCATTTTTTTTACCACTATAAAAATCTGTTGTAACTTCATCCCAGTAATAATTTTCATAATCATGTTTATTATACAGATCGCCATCTTTTGTTTTTTCAAAAATTTCATCAGAAATTCTGTTATTATAACTATCAAAATCTACTTCTCTTGCCCAAACTCTATTATCTGAGACATAACCATGACCGGTTAGAAGATTGCCAGCTTTCTCTTTAAAATCCCAAATATTATCCCAAGTATCGTCAATCAGATCCCAAGTCATTACAAATGGAGTTGTAACAAAGTCCCAAAGATCACCAAAAAAACTCATATATTCTCCTTTTTTTAATTAAAAATTATGTCTTAAAGATATATCTGTTGAACTTCTTATCGGACGTGAAGCAGCACCTATATCAATAACAAAATTGTTTATTTTATAAGAAAGTCCAACTCCAAAATTAAAGTCGTCACCACTACCACTACAATAACCATAACAATTATCTTTATATTGAGAAAAACCATACCCTAAAAATATGTATGGTTTAAAATTTTCACCAAAGAAAGCCAAGTCATAATAAAAATTCAAAAAAATACCATTGAATTTTTCAGTATATTTTTTTACATCCTTTTGTCCAAGATAACTATGAGAATACTCAACATTAATTTTCGAAATCATTATTTCAACATCAGCTCTAAAGGATTCGCTTGAATATGCTCCAAAACCAAATTTTAGGTTATAAACATTATCATATTTATAACTATCAAAATCTCCTGTATGAGCATGTTTTATAAAAAAATATTTTTTGAACTCAGAAGCGTTTGTGTACGAAACACTTGTTGCTAGCACAAAAAACAAAACCAACAATTTATTTTTCATAATATTTTTTACTTATTTTTTTCTTTACTTCTTGACACAAAAAAAAAAAAAAACAAATTTAAAGTTTCATTGATCTTCCTCCAAGGTAATACTGTTTAATTGAAATGGGAATGGATCGTCTGTGTAAATTATGTAAGATTTATTGTAACTCCAAGTGTCAATTACGTCAATCTTTACATCATCATTCATAATAGTATGTGGTACGTCGTACCTGGCAAATTCCATCTTTTTATAATTAATTGGTTTGAGATCTCCGTTATCTATAATAAAGTACCCCCCAAATGATTTGTAGAGTCTTAGGAATATTTTGTAAATGTTCTTCTTTTTTATCATAGAATTGTATGCTTCTATCATGCCTCCTATGGGGAACGTTTTTATAAAACTTTCATATGTAACACCAATTATAAATTGTCCTATAAAAATTCCAGCAGGAAGTTGAATGTTTCCATCATTATCTATAGTTATATTCTTTTCTATATAACCATCACCATAAATAGTATATTGGTAATTGTTGGGGTTATTATTGTAATATATATTTTTGTCTACTTTTATCTTGTTTTTATCAAAAGTCCAATTGTTGATTGTTGTTGTTGTTTTTATAGAGATATCTGTGGTGACTTTTACTTTTACGTTTTTTTCATTAACTATTTCAATCGGTTCGAATATGATATCATGTTCTCTGTCATTTATTAATGATTCTTTCGCGTCGTTTACGTTGTTAAATATAGCTACGTTTGAAGTTAAATTACCTTCATATTCACCTGTAGGAGTGTAGAGAATTTGTGCCGTTCCTGATGTTTTGTATTCGCTATAGTAGTCTAGGAATGCAAACTCCGGCATCACTTCCTTTTTGAGATAGTTATAATAGTTGTAAGTATTCTGTTTTTTAGATAATTTAACATCCAAGAAATCATTTTGATCCCTGAATAAAAAAACTTTATCCAGTTTCAAAACATTATTTTTATCGTCAAAAAAATATAAGTTATTCCCATTAAAAAAATCCTTTAAAATAAAAATATTTCTGATTTTTATTTTGCTAACAAATTTTGAAAAGGAGAAGTAATTTTCATTTTGAGAATATTTTAACATATATATATTATATTGATCGTCCATGATATAGATCGTTGTCTCATAAACATTTTGATAAATATTTACTTTGGTTATTGGTCTATGTACGAGTTCTTTGTTAAAAACAGTTAATTCTGAAGTAATAAAAGAGTCTGTACCATAATCATAATTCAAAGCTAATATTTTTTTAGCTGTAATATCAACATAAAGGAATGTGTTATCAAAAGATATTCCCTTTATATTTTCCATGCATCCCGTGGTGTTTATCTTTTTACAATTAAATGATGTTGGTGTCAATGTACCTATGGTGCTGGTCAACTTTGACATGCCATCAGAACTTCCTATAATTAAACCACTAGGAGATGATTCTAGCCAATTTATGGGTAATCTTACGTCAGATAGTACAAAATTGAATCCATCAATATCAAGTGATATTTCAGTCACTGGTTTATTTGTAGAAAATTTTTTATAATAACCCATATCACTTGCCCATATCTTATTATAATACTTGCTGAATCCAGCAAAGAATATCCTATTTTGAAAAAAACAACAAGCAGAAGGGTACCCATCTATACTAAATGGGTTCTCGAGTCCTGTACCTGATTCAGGAGTGTATGTAGAAAATGTAAAATTTATTGTATTGTTGCCAGTATCGTAGGTTCTTGTCATAATAACTGGTTGTATGGTTTTGTGAGTAAAATAAATAACATCGTTGTTTTGGGTATATTGAATTTCTTCTAAAATAGAAGGTGTACTACTCAGATTAAAAGGGTGTGAGAAGTATTTTATATTACCGTTTTCTTTATATATATCAATTGAAGATTCTTGCTTTTCATAATCAGATACGTACTGCACAAGCACTACAAAATTTTTTTCAAAAAACTGTAAAATGTATTGTTGTTCTTTGTTAAAAGAGAATTCAAAATATCTTTTCGTCTGCGGCAGATTATCTAAAACTTTTACAAGCCTTGTACCGCATCTTCTTTTGATAAAACCTTGCTGCGATATATCAAAGTTGACACATTCTTCAACACCATTAAGTATGTACTGGCTATCTATTCTTCCAGACAACTCTTTTGAAACGATACCTGAGCTGAAGTTACTCCTAGGTATATTGGTTCTCATAATTTACTCCACTTACTTTTTTTGATTATTCTGGTCCTTAATTGCCTAGAATAATGTTCATTAAGATCATTGAGTTTGATTCTTTTCATCTGAAATTGTTGTTGTGTGATTTGGGGGTTGTTTGTAATTTCAGAAGACATAGCGTAGGCTAGATAATATGATAAGGTGTCGTTGAATTTTGTTTCCCTGTAACTCAACTCCGCTTCTCTATCAATATATTTTAAATCCTTAACTTCCCTATCTGTCTCAAGCTCGTTTCCTATAATTTCATCACCAACATCTAAATTTAAAAATATGAGAACATTGTTAGGGATGGAATAAATATTCTTGTGGTTACCTGTTTGTGATTTTATGATTCCATCAGGAGACACATATCTGTTTTCTAAACCTGGATCAACATAATTGACCTTTTGTGGTGTAAATCTTTTTATGGCAAAAAAAGGACAACAGTCCTCTAGGAGCTCTTCATACGTAGGCTGCCACCACTTATAACATACCTTCTCTATATCTGTACTTGGTTCTCTATCAAATATATTAAGCACTGCCTCCACTCTTAAGAGAGACAGTGCTCGGTTTGTTATATCGTTTTTACAGGATAAATTTTCCATTTTTATTCTGATAATTCGTCGGATGTGCTAATTTCAATAAATACTCTGTCACCAACGTCACCTGTACCACCGGATCTCGCTATAGTCAAAACTATTTCAAAATTATTCCACAAATTTCCCCCACTTACTAAATCCTTGAGCTGCTTATTGATAGCTGTAAAGTCAAACATCTCTACCATACCTACAGGGTTACCTGATGCGGCGAATGCGTAGGTGGCAAGTTTTGTGCTGTTAGATTCCGTGTTTGCATTAATTGTAAAGGTAGCATTTGCCCATTGGGTAGCACTTTCTGACAACACTTTCATGCTATAAAAAACTTTATTGCCTCTGACAACCTTTATTAGGTTATCACCATAGACTAGCTTATCACTGTCTATTATCATTTTTTTAACTAAAACTTCTGTCATAGATTTTCCTAAATTGTTGTGTTAACTACTCTTACTAATCTTCCATCCAATCTAACGGCACTAATTCTTATATTGAATGTGATAGAAGAAGAGTGGGCGTAAAGAGGATCGTACTCTTGGAAATTGATATCCAATTCTGTAACTCCGGCTTGTATAGAGTTTTCAGCGAGACATAAGCAATGTCTAACGCCTCCATCCTCAGGTATAATAGGGTCTTCAATAGTACCAATTCCGCTTTGACCATTATCACTACCCTGGTAGGCACTGATAATACTGAAACCGAGAATAGTGTTCAAATTCATAGGGTTGACTGTGTTACCATCTGCACCACCAATTGATTGCCTATAAAGTGAGTTTATGAACTTTTCTTCGGCAAAGAGTGCTTCCTCTTCAGTCTGAGTCTGTGTAATTACCTTGAAACCACCCTGTACGTTTCCGAAGCTTCTTTTGAGCTCTCTTAGGGTATCAAAGTTGTAAGCACTTGTCGCATCAATGAATACGACACCATCTTGCAAAGCAGTTATAACTTCGCTTGTACCGTAATCGTCACCCACTCTCACATCTGCAATGGCTGCTTCATGAACTACTTTGTCGAAAAGTTTGTTCTTTTCGTCAATAATGGCTTGAAGTATAGGACTTTTTGGATCGGCTATAGCATCGAAGACGTCATGCCTGTCTATAGGTATAGTAAGTGTGAAGCTCCTTTTAGTTTGGAATCGTCTGTCAAAAGTATAAGGTGTATAGTTTTTAAGAGGGTTTCTGCTATTATCCTCATTTAGTTTAACGGCTCCTGCCCTTGAGATTGCCAACGCCTGACCTTTAAATGGTCTATGAATTATCGCTGGGGTATTAGCGAGATAGCTCTGTCTTTGTCTCGCCAAGATATAATAGGTTTCAACAAAAGCTGTTTGAAGGGAGCTTTCAATGTTACCGTTTACAATTATGTCTGACATAAAATGTTTAAAGTTAATAATAAAAAAGAAATTTACCTTTGCACTTAATCAGATAGTCGTTACTTAATCTGAATGCTCTGGGAACTCACGGCGACCCATCATCTGCCTCGGCCTGATATATTTTTATATTATTATGTTATTTTTCTTTTAACAAATTATTTTTTGATTCTTAACTTGAACGGTTTTTTTGTGTTGATACTGTTTATTATAAATGTTTGCCTTTCCTTTGTATCCTGGGACATAATCATATTATTTATTTGGAGAATAGATTTGTTTTCTAATTGGAGTCTATCTATGTTTTTATAGGTACTTGCAAACTCTGTTAGGGCGTCCTTTGATGCTTGTTTCAATAACTTATCTCTATCTTTTACTTCAAGAGTGTTTAAATAGTCTATACTGTTTTCAAAAGGGGAGTTGGTTATTTCTGCGTGTCTTTTAGTATTTTGATTGATTTTGTTAAAAGCTATTTTTCGCAATGTGTTGTTGTACAAATAGTATTGTTTTTGTTCTAATTTATTTAATGGCTTGTCAGTAAGTGTATTCTTTAAAGTATCACCATCAATTGTGAAGTTGTTTGATTCATTTAGATTTTTGATATACTTTTCCAAATCATTATCTATAAGCCTGTAATCGAAGAATCCTTTACCATCGTATTCCTTTTTAGATTTTGCCACAAGTACTTTGTTTGTCTTTTGTTGGACTAGACTATTGTAGTCCTCATACTCTGAATCTGTTATAAGATTGTTTGCTCTAGCTTCCAATAAATCTCTGTGTATTTCTTCTGACTTTTTGATAGTATCCTCAATGTCTTCTTCGTTATTGCCAAGGATATTTACTTTCATTAATAATTCTGTACTTCTGACTTCCTTTTCTGCATTAGATATTTTTTCCTTTTTCTTTTTGTTCTCTTCCTGAATAGCTTGTAATTGACCGTATCTTTCTCCATAGTTATAACCTCCTATTTTGTAAAGATTATACGCTTCTGCCGCTGTTATTTCCTTTTCACTAAACAAAGTATCGATGTCGTCAGCATTCATAGATCTTTCCTGCAGGGATTTTTTGTAGAAATTTACCTTTTCTGCATGAATGACTTTATCAGTTACATGCTCCTGCCAGTTCTGCTGTTCAATTGCTTCTTTCTTTGCTTCTTTTAGATAGTGGTTTACTTTGCTTGTACCCATGACGTTAATCAACGCTTTCCTTCTTGTGGGTTCAAGAGTGTCTTCCTTAAGAATATCCATTGCTCTAACCGGGTTTGACAAAACTAAATTGCTAAAATAAGAGTTGACTGCTTTTTCACTAGCTTTTTGTGTGTACTCTTTTCCTGCAACATCTCCCATCAATGCTATTGCTTGTTGTTCTCTTCCTTTAAGTGCCATCATATACGGGTTTATATCTTCTCCTCTTGCTCCTGCCTCTCCCATACTTCCAATTACTTGGTTTACTCCTGCGTTGAATTTTTCTGTTTGGTAATTTAAATCTACTTGGTTTTTCCACAACTCAACCGCTCCGCCGTTCTTGTAATTTATGTCATTAATTTGATTTACAAAAAGACCTTTATACATATCTGGTGCTTGTTTTGTGTATTTTTCATTCAGTTTTTTAACATCAGAATAGTATTGTTTGGTTAATTTTTCATCGGGTTGTCGTTGATATTCTTGTTGATATTGCTTTGTCATTAGATCGTATTCTGCAATGTAATCGTTTCTATTATTTTCGAGTTCGAATTGTGCTATCTTTTCATTTGTAGCAAGCATTATATCACCTATTTTACCTGCCGCATTACCTATGGCGTTAGCAGCTATCATTGTACTACTAGGAACCACTGGCGCTATTTGTTCAGCCTGTTTTATGTATGGATCTGATTTTGGAACTACTACCATGCTGCCTCCTCTTTTGATTGTGGTATTGCCTTTTGGTTTCTATAAGCTTCACTGTTTATTTTATTCAGTTCGGCTTGTTGAGTCAACATTTGCATTTCCTGTTGTTGTGCCATTGCTTGTGCTTCTGCCTGTTGCATCTGTTCAAATTCTTCCTCCGTAAATAGCATGGTGCTTTTGTTAAAAAGGTTGTCTAAAGAAGTATTTATTTTATTAAAATCAATTCGTTTTATGATCTGTTGTTGAATCTCAGGAGGTAGTCCGTTGGCAATTGTTTTTATTGAGTTAATATAGTTCATAATATTACTTATATCACTAGTTCTCATGATTTCGGTTATTTCTGTATTATATTCAATCTCGAACCAATTGGAGCTAATACTGTCTAAAAACTGAAAAATGGCCGCCTGCGGATGTTCTTTTTTAATAATTTGATATGATATAAAAATAACGTTGTCTAAAAGGTTTTTGAACTTCAGAATCATATAAAAAAGAGTTTTATTTCTTATGTTATTTCTAAGTGTTATTTCAGTAGCAGTAATTTGGTTTTTATTCATGTAATCAATTATAACGTCAGTCATGAAAGTTTCTTGAATAAGTTGTCTCTTTTCTGGAATGACGAACTGGAGTGTAGCTGATATGTCCGTTTGTGGTAATATAGGAAATATAGGGTTACCTTTTGATGGTGTTTGTGTTTCATTTAAAATAATAGGCTCGTCTCTTTTTAGTTCAATTTTGTCTCTACTAGTCTTATCAAGGGCGTTTGCTAAAACTCCAAGATATGGATTTACAGAGTTCTGTATACTCTCAACGGCATCTCCTGTGATTTTGTTTAACATTCTGATGTCTCCAATACAATTGGTAATCTCGCTCTTCCCATATGATTCATTGGTATCTGTGTTGCTTCTTATGGTTATAATGGGGTTTTCATAATAAAAGGTTTGTTTAAGAACTTTGTTGCTACTGAATTCTACATAATAACCTATGTAATTAGTTGAAAGAATTCCTTCTGTCGCTTCGGGGTTTTTGTACTTATTAGGGATAAGTATAAACTGAATATCATGTTCCATGTTTTTGGTTGACGAATTCGAATATTCTCTTTTGATGTTTTCCGGAAGGTTTTCAAAAGCTGAATTGTTCAACATACCTTCATCATAACATATTGTCTTTACTATAAAATCTGCTGTCCATTTATACTTCATAAAAAAGCTTTCTGGCTCATTATCATATCCCAGAGACCATGCCACATCGTTAACTGTATATATGGTAAAAAACAACTTTGAGATGTTATATTTTGTCGTGTTAGGTTTGTTTTTATATACTCCAATTGCACAATTACCTGTAACAAGATAGTGTTTGATAAGTGATTCCATTTTTGAAGGAAAATTTGTATTCTTTTCCATAATTTCTTCATTAATCTCTTTTGATAATTCTGCAATGATGTCCTTTATGTCAGTGATGGAGAATGGAGAGTTTATTTTGTCAACTGTTTTTTCAATTTTAGTTTTAAGTTTTAATGTAAAAAAAGGAAATGACCCTAGCAGTATTGATAGAATTCCCTTTGTGCTTTTATTAAGTGATACAGACGGTTGAGAATCATTTATTTCATTTTCACCGGGTGTCTCTCTGTCGTTCTGATTTTGTTGATTGTAATCATTGAATAAACCACAATACATCATAGAATCTTTCCATAATGATTCATACCTTGTTTTATTTTTAAAGGCCTCCTGTGATAGGTCCTTGAGTGAGTTTATATCTTCACTTGTAAGATTTATTACTCTTTCTTCTAACTGATTCAGTTTTTTATTATTTTCAGACATTTACTTTTTTCCCTCCTTGGGTTTAGTTAGTATATCCAATATCTCTATTTGAGTATTACAAATACTGGATATTTTGTTTTCAATTATATCTATTCTTTTATCCTGATCGTCGTCTCTCTTTTTTCTATCTGCTCCGAATAACTTCTTAAGAAAAATCGATGTTACAGACATAATCAATAGACTATGTGGTAATATGTTAATCAATTTAAATACTATCTCGTTTATATTTTCCATGGTATCCTCACTTTTTTATTAATTTAAATGGTGACTTAATAGTCTCAACTGTTTTATGTCCTGGCAAACCTGTAGCACCACCAATCACTGTTTCTATAAGTTTTTGCTTGTCTAATTTTCCGTTGTCTCCTGTGTTAAACAAATCTGTTCCGCTGACTGTAAATGTTGCTGCGAACGGTGTTATATCAATTAATGTCCATAACAATGTTCTTAAATTTATATATCCATAATTCTTTTGCTTCTTTTTTATCTTTTTCTCTTCATCGTCATCTGCCAATAGATTTTTGTATAACTCATCAATTACTTTTTTGTAAACAGGAATCAACATTAATCTGATTAGAATAGAAGGCAATACTTTGTAAAGTAAATATTTATCTATAACATCTTTACCTGTTCCTTCCTTATTCATAAACATAATATCAGCTTCTAAAACTTTATTCAATTGTTGAAAATCTTGAGATTTAAACAATGTTACAAGGGTATGACCAATACCTGTTCCGTTTTCAAAATCAGATTTAAGAGTTTTAAGATCAGATTGCTGTGTTTCTGTAGTATGCTTTTCAAAATCTGCAATTGCGTCTTCATGGGACATTCCATTTTGTATATTTGTTTTATACCTTGCATATCCTCCAAACACGACACTCGCATAATCACCCCATTCTAAGAGACTTCGTCCGCCAGGAGACATAATATAATCGAATATTTTTGTGACCTTGTTGTTTCGTAACCAATCTATTTTCTTAAAAAGAGGGTTTTTATCGTAATTTCTCATCTCTTTTATTATATCCTGTGTATCACTATTATTATATCTATATTTTATATATTCAGAGTTTTTATGTAAAAAGTCAGATGCTTCTTTGGGGTTCATGATGGTGTCAAGTAGATTTTTGTAATATTGTTTTTTAGGAAGTCCGTCACTATAGGATAGCGCAGATGTAAATTGTTTAATCGCAACCCTTCCGGTGTTAGTAACAGAGTTGGCGAGGTTTCCAATCAGTTCACCTATTACTTGATCTATCTTTGATTCTTGTGTATAATTACTAAGTCCTATTCTTTGAAGCTGTCTCATAAGAACATTGTAAAAATCATTATCATATTTGTTGACAATTGCCTGTTTTATTTTATCGTTTGTTAAAATAGTCCTTACATTCTTGTATTTTGTAGCTATATTTTTAACATACTCTGTTTGTTCGGCGTGCCTTATTGCCATCAGTATAGGGTTCATGTCGAGACGTGGAACTGCATTAAATTCTCTATGCTTAGTTGCTGTAATAGTCTTGTCTCTTTCCTGTATGTTATGATTAAAGGCAGAAAATGCAGTTGTATGATATGATGAACGAGGGAAGTAATTATCTACTCTTCCGAGATCGGTATTATATTCTATTATGTAATATGGGTTTAACTCTTCCCAGTCCTGGGTGCTTTCAAATAGTATATCTGCAATTTTTAACAATTGTGGATCCATGGTGTTGCTTACGTTTTCACCATTAAATTCTCTGTCGATTTTTTGATCTTCACTCATTTTTTCGATTTCTTCATTTGAATATCCTATATAGCTTCTAATTTCTGCCATATCATTTGCATAATACTTTTTGATACTCTTTGCCGTCTCGGGGTTTCGTAACTGTAATTGAATATAAATGAGATTCAACTTACTTATATTAACAGGCTCTACAATGTAATTTCCTAAAACATCTCTTGCTTCTGGTTTTACTTTAAATAATGGTTCGTTTAAATCTTTTAGTTTGGTCAATAACATATCGTCGCTTGTTACGTTTAAAGCAGATTTTATTTTATCAAAAAGATCTGTTGTTTTTTTGAATAGCGCGTTTTTGTAATCAATTTCATTTCTTGTTAGAGATAATTTTTTTGATGTTTCTTTGTTTGTGATGAATTCAATAAAGTTGTTTAAATTGGCCGCCTTTTCAACTAACCAATCTATATTGGCCTTCTTTTTTGTTGGTGATTTTAGGATATCAATATAAACATCATTAGTTATTTTAAATGTTTCCTCAAGATTTTTTAACTTCATTTCGTTTAACTCTTTTTTAGACGTTTCTACAACTTTACTCAAATCAAACATTAAATTTTTTATTTTATTCACAAGAGATTCATCAGGTTCATATCTATAGATTGTATCATTTGCTTTTCTATCATCATATATTCCTTTTTGTATTTCCAACATTCTTCTAACAAGTGGGTCGTGATTTCCTTCTTCGAGCGCTTGTTTTGTTTTTCTTTCTCCCATCTTTCTTACTTCTTTTAACTTTTTAAATAGTCCACTGTCTTCATAGGTTACTTTTCCGTAAATGTCACCTTTCTTGGTTATAGAAGATGTGCTGCTTAGTATTGTATCTATATTTTGTGTGTAATCTTCAATTATCTGATCTCTTACTGCCTGTCTCATTAACTTAAACAAATACTCATCACTTCCACCCCTTTCAAATACTTTTCTTATATGATCTCGTTTTTCTAAATCTCTAATTATTCTCAACTCTCTATCAAAATTCTTTCTTCTATCGATGTCATTTTGTGATTCCTTTATAACATTAAATGGACTGTAACCTTCCTCACTCATTGATTCGAACTTATCTATTTCTGTTTTTAAAATGATGTTTTCTTCCAGGATACGTCTGCTCTTGTCTCTTTCCTTTTCTATAATTTTGTTAGCCTTTTTTAAATCTTCAAGAGGTTGTTTTAGCTTCTCTCTTAAAAACTCTTGTCTAAATCTTGTTAGTTTTTTATAATCATCATAGGACAGACCAATTGCTTTCGCTGCTTGGTCGAATTCATCATTTTCAACAAAATTGTTACCCTTCTTCCGTTTGTCTTTCGTTGCTATTTCGTATTGTGTTAACAAATCTTCAATTGTTTTTGGGTATGGGTTTGTTTCTTTAAAATAAGAATCGTCTATACCCTGTGAGTTTAATAACTCAACCATTTCATTCCATGCGTTTTGTTTTTGTTTTAAAATATTTTTTCTGTATTCGTTTTCCTCAACTACTTCAATGGACATGATTTTGTCTATAAATGCATTTATATCCTTCCTTGTGTTAGCAATAACGTCATCCATCAATTCTGTGTTATATTTCTTTGACTGTTGACTCTCCAAAGAATCAAGTTCTGATTCTTTTTCTTTGATTATGTCTCTACTTCTCTTCTCTAAAATAGACTGTTTTGCTAGGAATCTTTCCAATCTATCTTCGTTATAGTCTCGTGAGAAGTTAGTGCTTGCTCTTCTTTGTTCAATTTCCTGTTGTCTCTTTTGCTCGTTCTCTTCTATCATTCTTTTTTTGCGTTCTT
>JAIRSX010000020.1 GCA_031255235.1 Rickettsiales bacterium | reverse complement strand
ATAAGTATAGATGTAGAAGAAGAAGATTTGGATTAAGGTTTAATCTTATAGCAGGGATTTATAACTATGAATTATGAAAGTAGATAAGGAAGGATTTTTACGCACCAGGTCTATTGTTGGATTAAATTTTTTATTATTTCTATTCCATTCTCTTTTTCCATGCTTCCCATGGCAAACCAGTTCTGACCACCGCCTTTTCCTATTTCATTTATAAAAGTCTTTGCAGAGAATTTATCGGTTAAATCTTTTGAAACACCAACAAAAACGGTGCTTTTACCCTCAAATTTGGTAATTCCAACCATGATAGAATTTTCATTATATTTTTTGTTCTGTTTGTCGATGAAAATTCCCTTAAAGTCATTTGGAGTAACATTTAAAGTAATACTTGCAAAAGTTACATTATTTATTTTTTCCTCTTTAAAATCAATGTTACTCAAGTTTTGTCTTTTGATACTGTCGAGTTCTTTTTTTATCTCCTTGTTTTCATTAAATAAACTGAGCATATTATCAAAAAGTGAATCAACGCTATTTCCCAATAAAGATGCACATTTTTCGGCAATTGAGGACTGTTTTGATAAATACCCAATAGCATTCAATCCTGTTAAAATCTCAATTCGTCTAATACCACTACCAATACTACTTTCGCTTATAATTTTGAATGCTCCAATATCACCAGTATTTTTGACATGGGTTCCGCCACAAAAATCCACAGAATAGTATTTTTTTAGAGATGAGTTATTCAAAGTATGTAATGCTTCACTAACTGATTCCATATTATTATCACCATTTATTTTAAGCCCTTCATTTTTTTCTTCACCTATAAATAAAACTCTAACTGTATCTCCATATTTTTCACCGAATAGGGCAATTGCACCAGTTTTTTTAGCCTCTTCTAATGGCATAATTTTTGTAACCGTATCCGTTTTTTGATAGATAAAATCGTTTACAATTCTTTCAATTTCCACAAGATTTTCTTTGCTAACTTGTTTATTTAAAGCAAAATCATACCTTGCCCCCTTATCATCAACCGATGAACCCTTTTGAATAACATTGTCCCCATAAATTTTTCTTAAAGCGGATTCTAATAAGTGAACGGCGGAATGGTTTGCTTTTATCTTGTTTCGTCTTTCTGTGTTTATAGCAAGATTTAAAAAGTCTCCAACTTTCACAAGTCCACTTTCAACTTTTCCTTTATGCAAATAGTATTTGTCAAAAGGTTGTTTTACATCATTAATTTCAATAATTGAAAATGGTAATTGTATAATGCCATTTTCGCCTATCTGCATGGCAACTCCACTATCCCCACATTGACCACCCATCTCACCGTAAAAGCTTGTTTTATCTACAAAGAACTCTATTTCGTCACCAGTTTTTGCTTCCTCGATCTCAACACCGTCTTTAATGATAGCAAGAATCTTACCTGTTATAACGTTATTGTCATATCCTAAAAATTCTGTTGATTGAATTCTGTTGACTACATTATAGTAAACTTCACTATTTTTTTTATCACCTGTACCTACCCATTTACTTCGTTCTTTTTGGGATGCCATTGCTTCATCGAATTCCTTAGTATCAACTTCAATATTCTTGCTTCTTAAAATATCTTGGGTTAAATCCAATGGAAAACCATAAGTGTCATACAGTGTAAAGGCAGTTGCACCACTAAAAATCTTACTTTTATTATCTTCAATCTCTCTTTCCAATAAGTTCAAACCTCGTTCTAATGTTTGTCTAAATCTTACTTCTTCCTGTTCCAAAGTTTCCATAATGAAGCTTTCTCGTTCATTTAGCTCTGGATATGTTTCGCCCATAACGTCAATTAAACAAGGAACCAATTTAAACATGCTAACATGTTTTTGTCCCAATTGATGTATATGTCGCATTGCACGTCGCATGATTCGCCGCAAAACATAGCCTCGTCCTTCATTACTTGGTAAAACTCCATCAGCAATCAAAAAGCTTGAGCTTCTTAAATGGTCGGCAATCACTCTATGGGAAGCAATTCCACCATCACCAATTATTGTTTTTGAGTTATCTATAAGTCGTTTAAACAGATCGATATCATAATTATTATGGACACCTTGTAAAACAGCAGCAATTCTTTCAATTCCCATTCCGGTATCAATATTTTTGAATTTTAATTCTTTCAATTCTCCATCCGGTTGTCTTTCAAATTGTGTAAAAACGTTATTCCAAATTTCAATATAGCGATCGCCATCTTCCTCATCTGTTCCAGGTTTTCCACCAGCGATTTTATCGCCGTGATCATAAAAGATTTCGGTACATGGACCGCAAGGACCAGTATCACCCATTTCCCAAAAATTATCTTTTGTTTTAATTCTTATGATTTTATCATCTGCTAATTTTGCAATATCTTTCCAATATTGTATTGCTTCATCATCAGTATGATAAACAGTTACCAATAATTTTTCTTGTGGTAGATTAAAACCATCAGTCAATAACTCCCATGCCCAAGTAATTGCCTCTTTTTTAAAATAATCGCCAATAGAAAAATTACCAAGCATTTCAAAAAAAGTATGGTGTCTTGCGGTGTATCCAACATTTTCTAAATCGTTATGCTTACCACCAGCACGGATACATTTTTGACAGGTCGTAATTCGTTTTGATGGTGGTGCTTTTAATCCAGCAAAATAATCTTTCAATTGAACCATACCTGAATTAGTAAACATTAAAGTTGGATCATCTGGTACAAGAGAAGAGGATGGCAAAACTAGATGCTTTTGTTTTTCAAAAAACTTTAGATAAATATTTCTAATTTCGGCAAGGGTAAGCATATATCTACCATTTATTTAAGTGTACTTTATTTTCATCAAAATAATTCTTTTTGGTGAAAACATTATCCGTATACCCCAAGACTAAATAAGCAACAGGTTCAATATGTTTTGGCAAATTGAATATTTTTTTGAAAGAATCTTTTAATTCTTCATTTTTGTGATCGATACCAGTCCAGACACTTCCGAGACCCAAAGCAGTTGCAGATAACAAAATATTTTGAGATGCAGCAGCACAATCAAACAAATAGTTTGATGAGAAGGATTTTTCTGTGTTGCCACATACTAAAATTGAGACTGGGCTTTCCAATGTCATTTGTGCATATTGAGATATTTTTGCAACAGCTTCTTTTTGCTGGGCATCTTTCACGATAATAAATTCCCATGGTTGTTTATTCATGGCGCTTGGAGCAGTCATGCCCGCCGCCAAAACTATGTTCAGAACTTCATCACTAACAACCTGAGAATTATATTTTCTAGTACTTCTTCTTGTATGAATTAATTCTATAAACTCCATTTTATCTACTTTTTATTTACAGTGCAGTATGTATACATTTTGATTTTTTAAAAACAAAAAATGTTATTTTGCGGGAACTGAATAATAAAAAACTGATAAATAGGTTTTTAATATTTTCAGAGGAGCAATATATATACGAAAGTATTGCCATTTTTTGTCAAAATAAATATGCAACATATCAAAACAGATATTAGGAACAAATAAACAGAGAAGAAGTAGAGTTAGATGAAAGTTACTTTATGAAAGTTACTTTGGTTCAAGAAGAGAGTAAGAGGAAAAAGAGGAAGAGGAACAGAACAGGTAAAACAATAGTATTTGGTGTTCTTAAGAGAGAAGATAAAGTGTATTTAAAAATAGTAAAGAATGCTTCAAGAGAAGAACTAATGCCTATTATACAAGGTAAGATATTAGAAGGTTCTACTATCTATACTGATGGATGGAAATCCTATAATGGTCTTATATAGTCAATGGATATATGTGACTGACTGTGGATGAATCACTGAGACGAAGGGCATATATGATGATCTTATAGTTAATCGATTATGTGATCTCATTAATAGGAATATCTCATTCTAATAATGAATTTGCTAGAGGCAAGAAATCATGTAAAATTCGCAAGAGGTAAGAATCATGTAAATGGTATAGAGAAAACTTCTGGGATTATGCTATTAAGAATAGACTAAACAAATTCAATATAGTTTTTACTAATAATAAATTCAGTACGATTTTACCAATGAAAAATATGGTTTTTACTAATGATAAGTTTATTTTGCACTTAAAGGAATGTGAGTATAGATACAACAATAGAAAACTGAATAAAAAGGAATTTGAAAAGATGATTTTAAAACTGACTAAAAATTACTTAAAAAATAAAGAAAGAGGTAAATTATCTAGTCAAGCACCCTATTTATTTAGTATTAAGTTGTTAACTTTACAATATTAGTATGGAAAAAATTATTGTTTATTATGCTTGTCCCGATGTGCTTTTTGATATAACGGCGACCTCAATTTATAGTTTATTAGATAATACTAAAAGTTTTGTATCAATTTATATTTTAGATACAAAGATTAGTTTTTTTAATAAAACATTGTTAGAAAAAGAATTAAAAAGAAAATTTAATAATTTTGAAATACATTTCGTAGAAAACAACGACATAGAAAATATTTTTGCTGGTTGTAATACTTGGAATCATTATTTAGATTGTTGGGCAAGATTTTTGTTTATGGATAAAGTAAATGTTGCTCGGGCAATTTATTTGGATAGTGATACTATTGTTTTGGATGATATAGAAAAAATATGGTCTTTGACACTTGAAGATAAGGTAATTGGTGCTTGTTATGATAGTGGGTGCGGTTTAGAAAAAAGTAATATAAATCATACATATTTTGGTTCCGGTCTTTTATTAATTGATTGTGAAAAATGGAGAAAGCAAGATATAACAAATAAGATTATTGAAGCAGGTAAAAAGTATGGTAAAGAATTTCATTTTCCAGACCAAGATGCTTTAAATTTTATTTTTAATAACAATAATTACAAACAACTACCAAATTATTTATGTTCATTGGGATATGATACTGAAAGTTGTATTGTTAGACATTTCGCTGGTATAAAACCTTGGTCAAGAATATTTATACCAAATTATAATGAATTTTGGTATTATGCTGAATTGACACCATTTATTTATAGCCTTAAAAGAAAAATTGTAAAAACAGAATTAACAAGAAAAACATATTATAAATTATTTAATCTTTTTACAATTATTAAAATAAAAAGAAATTGGGTTTACTTATTCGGTATTCCAATCGTTAGAATTAAAAGAAACCCTGATGTATAATATTGCTTTTAGTGGAGGTAATTCTGATTTGTTGATACTGTAATTTTTAAAAAAAAATTGATTACCCATGTCAAAGAAAAGTTAATCATGCAATAGATTTATAATGGTATCTTCTTTAACATTCTTCATAAAAACACTTTCCCCAATTCTCTTATTTAAAACCAAATTATATCCAGTTGAATCGTTTTTCTTATCTTTTTTCATGTTTTCTAAAAGGTAATCCATAGTGGGTTCTTTAAAATTGCCAAAATCTAATAATTTTAAAGATTCAAAATGTTCCAATACCCTATCTAATTCGCTTTTTTCCAATAGTCCCATTTTACAACTTAACATAAATGAATTTCTAATACCGAGACCAACTGCTTCTCCATGTAAAAGTAGTTCAGGATTGTAATTTGTATATTTTTCATATACATGAGCGAAAGAGTGTCCCAAATTTAATAATGCTCTAATACCTTTGGTTTCAAATTCATCCTGTTTAACTATATTTGCTTTGAATTGAACGGATTTTTCAACAAAATACTCCAATACACTCAAATCACCAGAAAGACATTTTTCACCATTCTTTTCGCACCATTCGAAATAATCTTTATCTCCAATAAGTCCATGTTTAACTCCTTCTGTATAGCCTGCTTTTAAATTTCGTTTGTCTAATGTTTTTAAAACAGAAATATCGATTAAAACTTTTTTGGGTTGGTAAAAGGTGCCGATTAAATTTTTTCCTGCTTTTGAATTTATAGCTGTTTTTCCCCCAACGGAACTATCGACCATTGCCATTAAAGTTGTGGGAATTTGTATGAAATCGATACCCCTCAACAAAGTTGATGCCAAAAAACCTGTTAAATCACCAATTACACCACCACCAAGGGCAACTAAAAAGTCTTTTCTGTTAAGTCCTTTCTCCAAAATAATTTCAGCGACATTTTTATAAGTATCAAAAGATTTTGAATTTTCGCCGGGTGGCAAAACAATCTTCTCCATATTAAAATGTTTAGCATATTGTTCTGTATTTTCATCACATATAATATAACCTCTTCCTTCTGGTAAATACTCACCTAAAAAATCTTTACCGATAAGGATTTGGTATGGTTTTTCAATATCTAAATTAACTATCTTCATTTAATATACGTTTATTTTACAATTATTTTTATAAAACTCATCAATTGCATCAACTAACAACTCACCAGTTTCCATATTGGTGGAGTAAGGAGTTTTCTTAAGAATTGCAATGTTTCTGACTATCAAATCCAGACTGGAAGGATTTTTGATAAAAGTAAGCAAGAGACCAATATCATTATTTTTTATAAAACTTTCATCAGAAATCAATTTAGACGGTATGTCATTTTTACTTAAAAAAGACTGGATATTTTCGTTTAAAACAATGATTTCCTTATAAATTTTTGTCACTTTCTTAATCAAATCCAAAAATCTATCATTTAAGCAATCCGATGAAACCACTGCTATTTTATTATTTTTAAAATTCAGACCACTTGCAATTTGAGATTTTATAAATGCTTCATTGAATGTTTTACCGATGCCTATAACTTCGCCGGTAGAATGCATTTCAGGACCTAAATTTACGTCCGATTGTATTTTATTAAAACTAAAAACAGACTCTTTGACATAAAACAAATCCCGTTTTTTGAAGGTTATGTAGTTTTCTCTAAATTCAACATCTTTTACAACTTCCTTCAATGTCATACCGGCCATGACTTTTGTTGCAAAAATAACTACAGGTTGTTTAACGGATTTTGCTATAAAAGGTAAGGTTCTTGATATTCTTGGGTTTACCTCAATTACATAAATTTCGTCATTTCTAACAGCGATTTGTATATTTACAGCACCGACAACGTTTAAATTTTTAACAATTTTTAAGGCAACATCTTTTATATCGTTTTCTTTAGCAAATTCGTAATCACATAAAACAGAAGCAGAATCACCAGAATGAACACCTGCATATTCTAATTGTTCCATTATTCCTGCTATGAGGATATCACCATCTTTATCCTTTATGATGTCTATATCAAATTCTTTTGAACTACTTAAAAATTCATCAATTACACAAGGTAGATAAGAGGTTTCAATTGCTAAGTATTCGTTGTATTCTTCTTTACTTGTAATAACTGACATACCTCTACCACCTATAACGGAAGTTGGACGAATTATGAAATTGTAACCAAAATTTTTTGCTGCATTTTCAATTTCTTTTTCGTTATGGCAAACGAAACTTTTTGGTCTTTTTATATCCAATTTTTGACAGAAATTCTCAAAGGATTCTCTGTTATCACATATCTCTATCGCTTCTTCGCAATCACCAAAAAAAGGAATCGATTTCTCTTTTAACAGGTGTCTAATATTTAGAGAAGTTTGACCCCCAAAAGTAATTGCAACTTGTAAATATTTGGCAATTATTGGCGATGACGGATCAGAATCGTATATATCCAACAAATTTCCCTCATCTGTTACAATATTTAACTCATTTTTAATAACATTAAAAACATATTCTGGTGTGGTTGGTTCAAAATAAAGCCTATCGCTAATATCATAATCAGTGGAGACCGTTTCAGGGTTAGAGTTTATCATAATACTTTTTATACCAATCTCCTTGAGAGCATTATTCGCCTGAACACAAGCATAGTCAAACTCTATGCCTTGTCCTATTCTATTTGCTCCTGAACCTATAATTATAACTTTTTTGGGTTTCTGCACAGACATATTGCATTAATATAGTTTGTGGTGTGAATAATCAAAAAATAATTTGTATTTATAATATTTTTCCTTTTTACTTTTCGAAGAGTTGGAAGTTTTTTTATGGTAGATAATGATACAAAACTGAAGAGATATGTTGAAAATATCGAGAGGTTGGAGAGTGAAAAAAAGGATATTACAAGACAGATAAGCAGTATTTATAAAGAAGTTAGTGCATTTGGGTTTAATGCTACTGCTTTGAAAAAAATAGTTGCACAACGAAAGTTAGATCCAGATAAGAGGGTGGAATTGGAACATCTTATAGAGGCATATAAGGAAGCTATTGGTATGATTAATTAGGTAATATGGAATTAGATGAGTTAAGAAAAAAGATTGATGTTTGTGATAAAAAAATAGTTGAAGCGTTGGTTGAGAGATTTGAGATTGTTGGAAAAATTGGGGAATACAAAAAACAAAACAATATACCAATAGTCAATAAGGATAGAGAAAAGATTGTCATAGACAAGGTAAAGTCTTTGTCAGAAAATAGAATTCCAGATGTGGTAATAGAGAAAATTTATGCAGCAATTATTTCCTCGGCGGTTTTGTTAGAAAATGATTTATAAGAATTTTGTTTTTTAAAACTTCTCTGCTGTTAGGTATTATCTACAATTGAACCGTTAGGGAATTGTTGTAGAACGTCAAGAATACAATGATAAAATCATAAAATACATTGATGGTTTACATTGTTTGCGGAAATTAAATTTGTAGAGAAATATGACAGCAAAATTATGGGAGTAAATCGAGTAAATAAATCACCATCCTTTTTATGAAAAAGGATGGTTTCTTTTGATTAATGCAAAAAAATTCTCTAAAAGAAATATACTAAACCAAGGTTGATTTTTTTGGTTATTAAATCAAATTTTTCCTCAATTGTATCCCCTTCTGCTTTAATTTTTAGTGATGTGTTTTGTTTGTTCAAATCAAACGAACCAGTAAGATTTACTGCAATCTCTTTTGTGAAAGAATATTCAAGACCGATAAAAAGATTACCATATATTGTATATGTAGATTCATCTTTAAAGTCTGGTACTTTGCCTGATCCTAAAAAGGTAACATCATAAAAAATACCTCTTATACCGATACCCATACCTAAATATGGTTTAAACTTATCTAAATCAAATTTGTATTTTAGGTAAATATTTTCATCCAATGAAAATAATGAAAATTTGAATGGACTTTTTAGGATGTCACTGTTGTCTGTTTTATTTTCAAAAAACGCATCCGCACCGATACTTCCTGTCTTTCCAAAACTTGTGTTAGAACCAATCCATAAATTATTATAGTTAGTTTCTCCTTCAAATGAAACAAAGAAAGAATGTAATTCAGTTTTATTTTTGCAACCTTTGGTACAAGAGTAAGAATAGTTGTCAGGTTCTCCATCATCAAAACCTTTCTTATCAGATCCCGAAATTGTCATTTCAGCGAAACTCCCTTCATAACCTGCTGAAACACTATAGTTTCTGGCAAACACATTAACATCTGATAGGACAAATACCATAAATGCTACAATAAAAACTTTTTTCATAAAAAATATAAAAATTAAAATTATAAACTGTTTTCCTACAAAAAAAAAAAAAAACAAATTTTTATGTTCGGTTTATTTTTCCTTTTAAATAAACACTTTTCCGAAAGGATTGATTAATAAAAGTCGATTATAATTCCCCTAGAATATAATAACTGTGGAACACAAAATGATAAAGAGAGATATTATAATCATAATGGTGCTTGACTAGAATATAATTCTATAAAAATATGTATACTAAGATATATATATGATAAAGTATAGTCGTTTAACTGATATTATCAAATAAGAAAAAAATAATAGGGTATTTTTTCGGGATTGACTAATTAAAGTTGATTAATTGATATACATACATATACATACTATGTATTAAGCAATTTCTCTCTCTCCTTTTTCTTCTTTTATAGATCTTACACTTATTATATTACTCACA
>JAIRSX010000017.1 GCA_031255235.1 Rickettsiales bacterium | reverse complement strand
TTGTTTAGATTTTTAACATAATCCCATTTGGACATTATTTATTATTTATTGATATTAATATATCAATATTAAAAAAATATTAAAATGTAAAGAATTATATGTGCAGGAGGTCTAATGTTGCTTTCATTTATAGTGACAATAAAAAGAGAAACGACAAACAGAATCACACAATTTTACCATCTTTTATATAAAAGGTTATCTTATTTAAAACAAAATCCCTGATTTCATCCATAACAGCCTGTTTAATAGCAAGTGATGAATCTTTATTTAAATTAAATTTTTTCCAGTATTCGGTATTTAACTCAAAGTCTAACAATCCTTCAATTTTAATATCGCTCAAATCAACTCCAATTTTTTTCTCACTAAAATCCTGAACTTCACCGTATTTATCTCCCTTTGTCTTTTTTATGAACTCATCTACATTCTCTGCTGATAAACTTTTAATTTCTTCCAATGAATCGTCGCTTTCTTCCAATGGTGTTAAATTTATCTCTTCCTCTGGTTCGTTTTGCTTTCTGATTTCTTCTATTTTAAGACCCTGTTTTCTCTTTTTGTCTTCTTCTTCCTTTTGTTTTTTTTCCTGAATTTCCGCTAAGAAATCATCGTTTATCATTTCTAAATCACCAATAATTCCTCCACCCAGATTTTCAATAGTCTCCTCTATATTTGGTATTTCTACTGGTGAATCAAACTTTTCCTCGTTATCCTCTTCTATATTTTTGTTATCATTTTGTTGTATTACATCATTAACGTTTAAATAGTCACCATTTTCCTGAATAGAACTCATCTCTAAATCAACATCCTCTGTTGTAGATTGTGATTGTTGTTCCTGTGATGCTATGTCTCCATCCATATTTTGTAAATCATTAGATTGTGTATATTGTTCTACCGCTGTATTATCATCAGGTTGTATCTGTTGTTGTTCTGGTGTTTCCACGGATATTTCTTCTTCTTGGTTCAAAAAATCATCGACCTGTGCGATATTAACAGGCTGTTCTTGTGTTTGTTGCTCTGTTTGTGTGGTTTCCATATATTGTTGTTCCTGTGTTTGTTGTTCTGTTTGTATAGTTTCCGTATATTGCTGTTCCTGTTGTTCTTGTTGTGATATATTATCTACAGGTTGTAGATCATTTATTGCTGTTTCATTTATTGCTGTTGTCCCATTCAACCAATCGTCAACATCTGGCGAATCTGATGATTGCTGCGGACTATTAGCATCCAATAAAGGTTCATCTAATTCTTTTGTTAAATCAATATCTGTCATTTTCAATTACTCCTCAATTGCATAGTTATTTTTATCACTAAAAAGCAATTGTAAAAATTTATTGTGAACGGTATGTCCACTCCACACTGCTTTAACACTCCCTTTTATGTGATAACCACTCGTATACAAATCGCCAACCAAATCAAGCAATTTATGTCTCACAACTTCATCTTTACATCTTAATCCGCTTTTATTTAAGATCTTATTGTCATCGTAAACTGCCGCATTTTCAATGATTTTTCCGGCTTCGACTAGCTTTTCAATCTCACTTAAATCTTGTTTTTTAGTTTTTTTAAATAGGTTGAAGATTTTAAAAAAAAGAGGAATATCTTTTTTTGTTTGATTTATATCTTCCACAAGATCAACATATCCACCCTTTGCAAAACCTATCTTTTTCATATTCTCAATTTCTGCAAAATTACAGAAAGTTCTTGCAAATGCTATCTCTTTGACAAAAGTTTCTTCTCTACCATCAAAAAAATAAGTTTGTCTACCAATACCACCATAATTAAAATCAATCTCCATATCTATATTAAAGTCATCGCTTGGAGTTATTTTTAAGAGTTTTTTGTTATCTTGATAAACAATATCTTTTTTTATAACCAAAAATTTTCTATTGGCATCTTGTTCTTGTATTCCTGCTTTTTGAATTTCCTGTATAAATAACATTGCACTTCCATCCATAATAGGGGTTTCCTTGTTATCTATTTTAATATAAACATTATCAATACCAGATGACCACATTGATGCCATCAAATGTTCTATTGTTAAAACTTCGCTTTTATCTGCTATGGTGGTACCAAGCATTGTATTTGAAACTTTATTATACAAAGCAGGTATTTTATCGTTTTCTCTTACAAAAACGATACCTGTATTTTCAGGTGCCGGCTCCAAGGTAATTTGGACAAGTTCTCCACTATGGAGACCTACACCTTCAAAACTTATCTTATCCTTAATGGTATTCTGTCTCATAAATTATTTAAATTTAATTGCTAAAAACAATATAAGCAAATATATCAACTATCCCATAAAAAAATGGTAATGAACTCCTATACTTAAAATAGTGGGTGGTGATGGTGCTATTATTTTAAAGCTAATCTGATTATTTAAATAATATATTTTCTTGCTTCTTCTAATTCTTCCTTTGTATTTATATCTGCAGGTGCATTTTGTATAAGTTTCATTTCTTCTGAAGTAATTATTCTTGCTTTAATTGTCATACCATTTTCCAATGCCCTTAATTGCTCTAAACTTTCCCTCATCTCGAGAACACCAACAGGTAGATTTACCATTTTTTTTAGTGCATCTGCTGTATAGACATAAATTCCAATGTGGTGATATAAGTCTTGATTTTTTATTTTATCTTTATCTCTTGTGAAAGGGCAATCTGCCGCTCTTGTAAAATATAACACACGTCCTTCCATTTCATTATCTCTTAACCCCATAACAATTTTGACATTTGCTGGGTTCTTTGATGCTTCCTCTGTTTTAAAAATCATTCCGCACGTTACAATGTCACAATCCCCCTTTTTAATCATTTCTATTAAAGGTAAATTCACTTTGGGATTGGTATTTATATTGTCTCCTTGAAAATTAACAACTATATCGTATTTTTCACCTGTCGGATCAATTTGTTTTAGAGCAACTGCAATTCTATCGGTTCCACTTGGTAAAGCGGGATCGGTCAATATAACAGGAACATTATACTCTTTGCAGGCATCAACAATAATTTGATCACCTGCGGCAACATAAACATCACCATCCAGACTATTTCTCACATTTTCAACCACTCGTTGCAGGAGAGTTTTGCCATTGATATCAAGCAAAGGTTTATTTGGCAACCGAGTTGCTTTCATTCTTGTTGGGATTAGAGTAATAATTTTTGACATATATTATAATGGTATATGCTTTTATTATGAAAATAAAAAATATTTTTTGGGATGTGGACGGTGTTTTAGCAGATTTAAATCATGCCTATTTTAATTTTATAAAAAATCATTCAAAGTTTAAGGACCATTTCAAAGATTTTGAATATAAAGATTTACCAGAAGCATTACCAATAAATGAAGAAAAATATGGTGCCATGGAATTAAAGACACATCCCTTATTAGGGGTTGATTTAGACAAAGAATTTTGTGCGAGTAATGATTATTATTTTGATAGACCGTTATACCCAAACACAAAAGAAGTTTTAAAAAATTTAAATAAAGAGGGTTTTTTGCAAATAACTATGTCTGCCGGTTTTGACTTAACTAAAAAAAGAGAACTTTTAAATAGAATTTTTAAAGATTTAGATTTTATAAAATTGAGAATGGTAGAACATGACAAAGCATTGGGAATGCAGGGAACTTCAAAAACAGAGGAAATTTTGAAATGTATGAATGAATTTAACATAAAACCGGAAGAGTGTGTTTTGGTTGATGATAGGATTTATAACATTGAATCTGTTATAAATACTGGAATTAATGTCATTCGTTTTATGAGCGAATTCACAACACCATCACCAGAAAAACTAAAAAATATAATACATGTTAAGAATATAACTGAATTGGAAGATGTTTTATTGAATTATCAATCACAAATTATTGATGGAACCGTAAAAACAAGAGAAGTATACATTTAGTATTTTTTTTCCTTATTTTTATAAGGGAAACAGATTTTTTTAAACTATCTTTTATTAGATCTGGTTCCTTCAATTTCAGGATATTCTAAATCATTAAAATTTTTTTATCCATAACATTTAACAATCCTTTGAATAAAATATCCCCATAATTGTCCCGTAGCACTTCTTTATTCTGCAAAATAAAATATTCCAATTCGGTTTTCCCTTTTAATCTATTCTGATATCTTTATCAACATTTTGTCAAGTATACTTGAGTAAAATTTTGTGTTTAATTTTTATACAATATATTCTAACCAATTTTAGGGTAAATGGTGCATAACGTTTTGGCTGTTTACGACGTTTTAGTCGTTCGGATAAGCAAACACGTAGTGCTTGTAGCAACAAACCGTGGGGTGGAGTGTCAAAAAACACTTTTCTGACAGCCCCGTTAGGTGAAGTGTACTCCGTTTTAATTTTCGCCAAAATAATCGTCATCCATTTTTTTTATTTCATAAATTTGTTGATTTGAAACGCCAACATTATATTCGATCATCAATTCCGCTAATTGAATACCATCAATCATTATTATTTTTGTTTCATTTTTTGGTGAATATCCTGATGCCTCTTTCGAGAATGACGATGTTGTGATAAATATACCTTTTTTAGCTCCCTGTCCAGCTAATGCTCCAACAAATTTTTGAATCTCAGGTCTACCTACAATGTTTCCATCTTTCCATCTTTTTGCCTGTATATAAATTATATCCAAACCCAATTTATCTTCTTTTATTATTCCATCTATGCCTTCGTCATTGGGTTTTCCAGTTGCCTTTCCTGCATCTTTTATTGACCCGCCATAACCAATTTTTACTAATAAATCAACAACCAGTTTCTCAAAAAAATCTGGAGCGATATTCCTAACTTTCTCCAATATTTCATCAGCCAAAGTTCTTTTTATTTTTTGAAATGCTGTTCCTATTAATTCTTCAGGTGTATAATTTTCTATTTCATTTGCCGATCCGTCATCGTTCTTATTTTGATTTGTTGTATTCCGAAATTTATTATATTCATCAAATTGTTTCAGAAATTTCATATCTATTTTTTCTGGTATTTTTTCTAATACAGAAACTCCTCTTTCTGTAATTTCAATACACCCTCTTACTGGATAATTTAATAATCCTGCTTTTTTTAAATGTGTTTTTGCCCATCCGGCCCTGTTTTCAAATATGGGCTGTTTACCACTTGGTAATAATTCTTGTTTTTGTTCGTTGGTCAAGTTAAATTTTTTGATCAATTTGTCTATAACATCCCTAAATTTATGGGTACCTTTATCAGAAACAATCTCCAACAGAGGCAACATTATTGACTGAAAATCCGGCATGTACATATCATCTCCTTATTTATGATGAACTTATTCTAAAAACTGAAGTTTGGAACAGCTCCAAGTGTGTTATGTATTTTTGCGGCACTTTTGTCAAATAAAAAACAAAACAAATAATCTGTACTGATTTCACAAATGGTAAAACTCATGACTTCAAATTATATCTAAAAATAGTAAGGTACCCTTTTCAAATACACACAAACCAATATTGGTTGATACTGGATATATGCTGGAATATACTCACAAAATGTGTATCAACAATAACTCAAAGAGGCACAACAATCAACAGGCAAAGAGATATACTGGAATACCCAATGGGTTGTCTTTAGGGAATGTTGGTATAACTCATTTTCTTTTTTTGATATTTAAATTTGGGTTAGGTATAATCCAGGAGAGGTGTCGCTTCGGGCGTTAAGATTTGCGGGAATGTTTTTTACATTAGCAGTATTTATCGCACCTTTCCTTTTATACAGATATGTCAAAATAACAAGAATATTATTCTAGTCTCTAGAAAAAGAACAAAGAAAAAAACCCATTAGCAGAAGAAGATAAGCATTATAATCATAATATATCAAAACAAAGAATAATAGTTGAAAATGTTATAGGAGATATAAAGAAATTCAGAATAATATCTGATAAGTATAGATGTAGAAGAAGAAGATTTGGATTAAGGTT
>JAIRSX010000104.1 GCA_031255235.1 Rickettsiales bacterium | reverse complement strand
GGTGGTGGAAGTGGTTATGTAAATAAAAATAGAGGCATGACTAATCCCACAGGTTCAAGCAACAGTGATAGCGGTGTTGCTGATGGTCACGGTAAAGCCAAAATAAGTTGGTAATAAGCGAATAGAGAATAATCACAATTAATAGCGTTTGTGACATATATTTAATTTTTTGGAATTGTCAAAACTATTTTTATTTGATTTTTTAATTATTCTTGAAACTGCTTTTTTGCGGAAAAATAATAATTTTTTCCAGGTATATGGCAGAAATACAAATCAACTATTGGTCTTTTGTCGGAATTGGTGACATTGATTTGGATTTTAAAAATGCTGGTTTGGGCTAATGAGATTGAAATATAATCTTGTAAAACGGATATTCTAAAATTGACTATTTGTTGTGATAAAATTATCATGAAGCTGAGATGGTAAAATTGAAAAATATAGATGAAGTCTTGAAAGGTGAGTATAAAATTGTGCTCTTGTGTGGTGAAGATACAGGTAAAACCCAACAAATTAAAAATGAACTTTTAGGGAAAGTAATGCCAGATTATAAAACAAATTTGTCATACATAAATATGAGACTCGATACCATTAGAAATGATCCATCGATTTTGAGCGACGAATATAAAACGCCTTCTTTTTTTGGTAGTAAAAAGGTTATTTTGGTTGAAATTCCAGAAGAGAAAGATTTAAAAGTAAAAACAATAGATGTTAAGGAATTTTTAATTGATCTTTTTACAAAAGAAAACATGAATAACAATAATACTTTCGTTTTTTTTGTTGTTTATGAGAATCTTACTGCAAAATCTTCTTTAAAGTCTTTTTTTGATTTTAGTGCTGTTTCCGCTTCTCTTACTTTTTATAAAGATACCCCAAGAGATATTGAAAATCTTATTCGTAGTAAAGTATTGGAAAATGGATATAAGATAGATAGTGGGGTCATGGAGGAATTACTTGGTAATTTTGGGGGTGATAGAATGATATTTTTGAATGAATTAGAAAAACTATTCTTGTATAAATTTAAAGATAAAACTATCACTGTTAGTGATGTCAGGAATTGCATTCAAAATAATTCTATATCTAACATTTATGAGTTTGTAGAACTTTTTGCTAATTTAGATGAAAGCAAAATTTACAATGAATTGCAGAAATTTTATAAAGATGGTGTTTATCCAATTGTTTTGGTTAGAGCATTAATTTATCACTTTATTAAATTGCAGCTTTACAAATACAAAATTGATGAAGGAATCACATTAGAAAAATTAGAGGAAGAAGCAAATCCAAAAACTGCTTGGAAAACCGTTCCTATTTTAAGACAACAGTTAAATAAATTTACCCTGAGTGAATTGAACTATATATTAGTGACTCTTTTAAGGAAGGAATGTCATTTAAAGGGAAAACCAAATTTCTAATGATAGAAATTCAAAAATAGATTGGTTTTTTAACTATTTTCAAATGCAATATTGTCATCAAAACTGTTTGGTTAGTCTTTTAAAGAAGTGTTAATCCAATCTTGAATCATTTTTTTAGGCATCATTCCAGTTTTTTGTGCTTTCAACTCACCGTCCTTAAAAAGCAAGAGAGATGGAACACCCATAATTCCAAATTGTTCTGGAATTTTTCTACCTTCATCAACATTAAATTTACATACTGTTATTTGACCTTCTAATTCCTTTGCTAACTCTTCTATAATTGGAGTAAGCATTCTACATGGACCACACCAAGGTGCCCAAAAATCAACTAAAACAACCCCATTTCTTGTGGTGTCTTGAAAGTTAGTATCATTTATCTCAATAGCCATATCTTAAAATTTAATAATAGATACACACTATATTTAGTGTGCTCTTTTGTCAAAATATATCACTTATTCTTGTGTAAAAGATGAAAAAGAAGCGATATATTTTTTGAAAAAAAAAATATCATACTTATTATTTGTAAAATGAAAATTTTGTTATTTTTATTCTTTTCTTTTAGCTTATTTGCCCAGACGTTGGATGGAATTTATTACGATTGGTCTGTTTTTGTCATAGATGAGTTGGGAGAGGAAAAAAAGTGTTATATTGCCTCTTTTCCTAAGAAAAGTATTGGAAATTTCAAGGGTGAAAGAGAACCATATATTTTGATTACGAAATTTAAAGATAAAATGCTTGAAGAAGTCAGTATTTATGCTGGTTTTGAGTACAAAATATCAAGTAAAATTTTTATGGCAGTGGATGAAACACAATTTATTTTATGGGCAAAGGATGATATTGCTTGGACTAAGACAAAGAAGGAGGATAAAGATATTATAAATTCTTTATTGGATGCTACATCTTTCAAGATAAGGGCAGAATCCACCAAATTAGAATATGTTGTTGATGAGTATTCATTGAAGGGTTTTGTAAGGGCATATAAGAGAATGAGAGATTTGTGTAAATAAATATTTGTAATTTGATTTTAATAAAATATGGTGGTGCCATGTCATTGGATCAGTATGTAGAACATATATTATATTTTTTCCCCTCTTTAAAGGATAGAAATTATATCTGCAAAAGTGGTGCTGATAATGATGTTATTTTGATTGATGATTATGTTTTCAGATTTCCGAAGAAAAAAGGTGATAGAAGAATAATTTTAGAGAAAGAATACTTGGATATTATAGGCAACCATATTACAACGAATATTCCCAAGATCTCCATTCATAATTATGTTGATAATGTTTTCTCGTCTCATAATTTGATAAATGGAATTGTTTTAAAGGATTATAACGGTGATTATGATAAAATTGCAAAACAAATTGTTGTGTTTTTGTGTGAATTACATAGTGTTAAGATTACAAATTTAAAGGTCATAAAATTGCAAGATTGGTACAGAGATAGAATAAAGGAAAACTTTGATGTCATCAAAGATTATTTAATTGCAACAAAAGTAAAATGTACGTTTGAATCTGACATAGAGGAATATTTTAATAATGTATTTGATTATGAAAGTGTTGTTGTTCATAACGATTTGCATAACGAAAACATTATTGTAGATTCGGAATCTGGGCAACTTAATGGAGTGATCGATTTTACCGATATCGTGTTTAGTGATTATCATAGTGATTTTGTTTTTTTATATAAGGATTTACCAACTAAGATTTTTGATAAAATCACAAATGAATACGCCAGTTTGTCAAAGAGACCGATTGATAAAGAATATATAGCATTAGCGGCTAAAATATTTATTTACAAGGAGATAGGACAAAAAAATGAAGAGCAAAAAAATGCTTATCATTTAAATGAAAATTTAATTAGAATATTAGAGACATAAATATACATGTTTCATGTGAAACATTAAAATATTTTATTATGTAGTCCAAGCAAACATTTTTCTTTATCTTTTGTGGC
>JAIRSX010000070.1 GCA_031255235.1 Rickettsiales bacterium | reverse complement strand
ATAGTATAACAGATCCAATAAACAAGAGAGAAGCCATAGCAGATGGCTGTATCTCTGAAAACAACACAATACAACAAAACTCTCCTTGGTTCTGTGAATATACTAAGAGAGCAACAGGTTTCATAAAGATAGGAGACCTAGCTTCAAATAGATATATAGATGAAAGTGATAGTGGGAGTGGAAGCACTGAAGGTGGTGGTGAGAGTAGTGGTGGTGAGGATGGTGATGAGAATGATGGTGTTGAAAGTAGTGCTAACAATGAGAACAAAAACAGTGGAAGCATAGGAAGTTGCAGAAAACCAAATTGTTCAGGAGAAGGACAAACATACAGTGAAACCATAGGAAGATGTGTATGCCAACCAGGATGGACATTATCATCAGAAGATAGTAAGTGTTATAAACAATGTTCTGCACTGAGTGGTGAAGGATACATAGAACATTTAGGAGTAAACAATACTGATATTAATGCTTATGAAGATATACCTATCACCAATCATAGCACAAATATAACTCTTGAATGTATTAACAATTATACATCTAATGATATTAACAATAATCTACCAGCCATATATTGTGATGAAGGAGAATGGAAATGGAGAAATAACTCACCAAAATGTCATTTTAGTGGTAGTAAGATCTTTGAACATACAGGTTCTGTTCAAGAATTCGTACTCAATTTCCCAGTTGGAACTGAGTTGACATTTGCCGTATGGGGAGGACAAGGTGGTAGTGGTTCGGTAGCAAGTGATAAAGAAGGTGGTCATAATGGTGGTAAAGGTGGTTTTTCTAAAGGAATATATACCGTAACCGACAGTAATATAAATTCTACATTATATGTATATGTGGGTGGAGTTGGAAGTGTGAGTAAAGCATATTCTGCAAGTTATACTTTGTTTCATGGTGGTGGATGGAATGGTGGTGGTGATGGAGGTGTACAAGCAAACCATGTAATATCTGGAGGTGGTGGAGGTGGCGCATCTGATATTAGGGTTTCTAAAACCGATACATTAACAGGAAAAAGTAACGATCCGAGATTGATTGTTGCAGGAGGTGGAGGAGGAAAGTCGTGTGGAAACGGTGGTGATGGTGGTGTGGGTGGTGGTGGTAATGGAGGTGGACAAAATGGAGGGGATGGTGCCGAAACAGCGGAAGGTCGTGGTGGTCATGGTGGTCTCATTAATAAGGGTGGTGGAGGTAGTATATATGATATAGATCCTAAAAAATATGGTTCTGGTGGTCTCGGTCTAGGTGGAGGTGCAACAAGAAAGGCAGGTGACACACCTTACACCTACAATAGATGTCCTGGTGGAGGTGGAGGTGGTTGGTATGGTGGTGGAGGTGGAGGTGGTGAACATTCTGGAGACGGAGAAGCAGGAGGAGGAGGAGGTTCTGGATATTGTAATGGGGCACAATTAGGATCTTGTTCGGGTGCTTCTGGTCAAAATGAGGGTAATGGAATTGTGAAAATATGTTGGGGAAGTGATAATAGTTGTAATTAAATCTGTTAGGACATTTGAATAATTGAGTTTCTATTTTGAAACCAATTGTGATAATTAAAGATAAAAAACTATACCAATAAGTTGTAGCGTACTTAACTGATTTAAAGATACAACAAATTTGATAAATATTTTTGTGTTTTATTTCTTAAGTGCATATTATTCCCATAATAGGGGTATAGTTCAATGGTAGAATACGGGTCTCCAAAACCTTTGATGTGAGTTCGATTCTTACTACCCCTGCCAATTCTTATTTCAATCTTTCTACGATTCCTTTCCATATATCAATTGGTAGTCCACTACCTCCGACATTTTTCATACTACTATTATCGTCATTGCCAACCCAAACTCCTATTACGATATCACCAACATATCCAACAAACCAAGCATCTGCATAGTTTTGTGTTGTGCCAGTTTTTCCACCAATACTTAAATTATCAAGATAGGCTCTCTTTCCTGTGCCATTAGTTACAACTTCTTTTAATAGTTTTTTTGCATCGCTGACTAATTTATCATTTAAAATCACCTTAAAATTGCTATCAATTTTTTCGTAAATAATATCGTCGCTATAGTCTCTAATTTCTCTTATGCCAAAGGGGATAACTGCTTTTCCATCATTTATAACAACGGCATAGCTTGAAGTTAATTCAAGCAAATTTACCTGTGTTGTGCCAAGTGCAATGGTTGGGTCATCCTTGTCGATTGGAGAAGATATACCCATTTTTTTTGCCATTTTTGCTACATTGTTTGGTTTTGCTATTTCACTAATTTGAACTGCCACAGAGTTTGATGATTTAGCAAAAGCATCTAACATTGAGATCTTGCCATAATATTTTTCGTTATAGTTTTCCGGAAACCAAGTTCCAACGGCGATAGGTTCATCGACAAATTCGTTATCTATCTCCAGTCCTTTCTCAAGTCCAGCGAGATAGACAAACAATTTAAAGGCTGAACCGGCTTGTCTGCTACCATAAATTGCTCTGTTAAATTCACTACTATTGTAGTCAATACCACCAGTCATTCCCAATATGGCACCTTTTCTATTCAAAACCACAACCGCTATTTGATGTTTTGGTTCAATGTGTTTTATGGTATTTTCAATAGCATTTTGTATGGAATCATTTAAAGTTGTTTTGACAATAATGTCTTGTTTGGATGTGTAATCCTGTAATTGACCTTTAATGTAGTCAGCAAAATATATCTCTTGATTTAGATTGGAGTTAATATTGTAAGTCGTGTTTTCAATTAGGGTGGTTCCATTAAAGTTAGTATCATCCAGAAGACCGGCATTTTTCATATTTACAATAACCTGTTTGGTTCTTTGAATGGACAATTCTGGATTGTTTTGAGGGGTATATCTGCTTGGTGCTTTTAATAGGCCGACTAACATAGCAGATTCTTCTAAATTTAGATCGCTAACATTTTTATTAAAATAGAACTTGCTGGCATTTAAAATTCCGTATTTACCGGCGCCGAAATAGGATTTATTCAAATATAAAAGCAAGATTTCCTCTTTGCTCATTTTTTTTTCAAGTTGGATAGATAGTAGTAATTCTTGAACTTTTCTTTTAAATGTTTTTTTAGAATTCCTCAACAAAGTTTTTGCTACCTGTTGAGTGATAGTTGAACCGCCTTGTCTTATGGAACCCGATTTAAGATTTACAAAAGCCGCTCGCAAAATTCCTAAATAATCAAATCCTGAGTGTTTAAAAAATTTTCTGTCTTCCGTTGCAATCAAAGCATTTAATAGATCAAAAGGAAGTTCTGCATAATTATTTATTTCATTTGTGGTTGAACTGTAATTTTTCAACAAATTATCATTGGAATACAACAATTTGATGTCTGTTTTTGTATCGTTTCTCATTAAATCGTGTAGGTTTGGCAAATCGGTACTACAATAAAAAACGAAAATAATTGTGCCAACCACAAGCCAAGTTGAAAAAATAATGAGAAAACTAAAACATCTTTTTCTAACTTTTGTAAAAAAATGGACTTTATGAACAGCGTTATTCATCTGATAGTAAAAATAATATAGTTTTAAAAATAACAGAAAAATTATTATGATAAGATTGAAGGTGGATATTAAAAAATCATTGTTCGTGTTTTTGTCTGTTTTGCATTTTCCCTCTTTATTTCTATTAACAATTTGATTTTTATATTACTATTTATACAATGAGGATATATTCGAAACGAATGTTGAATAAATGACAAATCTACAGAAAATTCGTAACTTTGCTATCATAGCCCATATAGATCATGGGAAGTCAACCTTGGCAGATAGGCTTATAGAGGAAGTTGGTGCGGTGGAAAAAAGAGAAATGGAAGATAGAATCCTTGATAACATGGATTTGGAAAAGGAGAAAGGTATTACCATTAAAAGCCAAACTGTGAGATTAAAATATAAAGCAGATGATGGAGAGGAATATATTCTTAATCTTATGGATACTCCCGGTCATGTTGATTTTGGTTATGAGGTATCCCGTTCCCTTGCTTCTTGTGAAGGTTCACTTCTTGTGGTGGATGCTACTCAAGGTGTAGAAGCACAAACTCTTGCCAATGCTTACCAAGCCATAGATAATAACCATGAAATTATACCTGTTCTAAATAAAGTTGATTTACCGAGTGCTGATATACAAAAGACGAAGGAACAAATTGAGAATATTATTGGTCTTGATACCACTAATGCTGTGGAAGCATCAGCAAAAACAGGTATCGGTATTCACCAAATCTTTGAAAATATCGTCAAATTTTTACCACCTCCTCAAGGTGATTCCACTAAGTCTTTGAAAGTGCTTATTGTTGATAGCTGGTATGATACTTATATAGGTATTGTGATTTTAGTTCGTGTTATTGATGGTGTTTTGAAAAAAGGTGATAAAATTAAGATGTACTCTACTCAAAATCAATTTCAGATACAGCAAGTTGGAATTTTTACTCCTAAAAAAATCGAAGTTCCTGAATTACAGGCGGGTGAAATTGGTTATTTTACTGCTCAAATGAAAACTTTAAATGACTGTAAAGTTGGTGATACGGTTATATATGCGGACGATACTACAACTCCTGCACTAAAGGGGTTTAAACCGAATTTACCAGTTGTATTTTGTGGAATCTACCCTGTCGATGCAAATGATTACGATGTCTTCAAGGAAAGTATTGCAAAACTACATCTGAATGATGCGAGTTTTGAGTATGAGCCAGAAACTTCATCTGCTCTCGGATTCGGTTTTAGATGTGGTTTTTTAGGTCTTTTACATTTGGAAATCATACAGGAACGATTAGATAGAGAATACGATTTAGACCTTATAACTACTGCTCCAAGTGTAATTTATAGAATTTATACAAATACAAAGAAGGGGTTTAAATTTGATGATGATAAGGAGTATTTAGAGGTTTGCAATCCGATTGATATGCCAGATCAAACATATATTTCTAAGATGGAAGAACCGTGGATAAATGCCACAATTATGACTCCTGATGAATATCTTGGCAATATATTGGAATTGTGTACTGTAAGACGAGGAATACAACAAAATTTAAGTTATGTTGGTGATAGAGCAGTTATAAAATACAAACTACCATTGAACGAAATTGTGTATGATTTTTATGATAAGTTAAAGTCTTACACGAAAGGGTATGCAAGTTTTGACTGGGAAATGTCAGGCTATGAAGAAAGCAAATTGGCAAAATTGCAAATATTGGTGAACGGAGAAAATGTTGATGCTTTAAGTTTGATTATGCATACATCGCAATGTGAAAGAAAAGGGCGGCTATTGTGTGAAAAATTAAAAGAAGTAATACCACGCCAAATGTTTAAAATTGCAATCCAGGCATCTATGAATGGCAAAATTATTGCCCGTGAAGATTTATCTGGTTTTAAGAAGGATGTGTTGGCAAAGTGTTATGGGGGAGATGTTTCACGAAAGAAAAAATTGTTGGAAAAACAGAAGAAGGGTAAAAAAAGAATGAGATCGATAGGTAACGTAGATATTCCACAGAGTGCGTTTTTGGAGGTATTGAAGTTGGGAGATTGAAAATGACGAATATAAAAGATTTGTGTGACTATTATTTACATTGCATTTTATACGACAGTTTAAGTATTTATCTTCCATTAACAAATATTGGAAAAGATTTTATAAAATTATCGGATGTTCCAAGTGATATAAATGCAGAGATAATGACTAATGAAGGTTATGACTATATTAGAAATGCTTATTTTAACAGTAAAAATAAAAAGAATTTATACATTGGATACTTGACTACCGTGTCAAATAATAAAATTATACCTTTATTCTTATTTCCAATCATTAGAAAAAATGGTAGTTTTCAATGCAATTTAACGGAACCAATAATAAATACTGCGTTTATAAAAAAAATAACGTTTTTAAATGGTTTTCAATTAGCGCTGGAAATTATTAATTTGCATGGAGATTTGGATACAAAAAATTTACATTTTAATGAAGTTTTAAAAAAAATAGGACAAATTCGTCCAAATTACAGTTTTAATACAGAAATTATATTTTTAAGTACAGAAATCTCGAATTTTACAAAAGGATTAGAAAACGAATTGACAGAATTAAAAACATCTATCGACTATCAAAATACTTCTTTGAAATACCTATTGAATATGAATGGAGGAACAAATACAAAAAGAACAAGTATACTTGAAGATAATATAAGAGAATTTGTACCAATGAATAAGGAACAATTTAATTCTATTTATTCTTCATTTAATAATGATTTAACTTTAATTTATGGTCCTCCCGGAACTGGTAAATCACAGGTTGTAATAAATATTTTATTGAATGCTATTATAAATAATAAAAAGATTCTATTTTGTAGTAAAAATAATAAAGCAATAGAAGTTGTAAAGGAAAAGATGAAAAAAATTACACAAGGAAATGTTTTGCTAGATTTAGGGGATATTACAAGTACTGCAAATTTTTTTCATCAAATATTGACTTTTAATGGAGCGATACCACAAAATTTATCGATTAATGGTAATGAATACAAGCATTGCATAGATAAGATAAAAGAAATAGAAGGGGAGGAGGAGAAAATAATTAAATTAAGAAATGAAATTGACAATTTTGATAAAAGGGAAATATCGGTATATAGAGGGAATTTTAACGATGATATATTTTTAAATTTAAAAAAATTAGATTACAACTCTTCTTTTGAAGAACTTGAGAAAATAGAAGATTATATATTCAAATATAATGAAGATAAAAATAGCTTTTTTTTATTAAAATGTTTTAAAATTAAAAAAATATTTAGATTACTAAAATGTAGGAAAAACGTATTCAAAATTGTAAAAGACATAGGATATAATGGGAATATTTATAAAAATTTAAAAATAATAAACGATTTATTGCAACAGGGGGAAAGGATAAAAAAATATTTTAATGATTTACAGAAACTTAGTAATGAAAAATCCCTTTATGATTTACAAAAACAAAAAATGAATATTGATCACAGAAAGAACCAAATAGTATCAGATTATTTATACAAGTTTTTAAGAAATAGACAAAGCGATCTTATGAAACAAAGAGGTAATTTAGCTAATTTCATTACGTTGCTAAATTTTATAATAAAAGGTCCAACTCCTCAACAGCGAAAAGATTTTTGCAAGAATATTTTAAATTTTAATAATTTTTGTTATTGTATTACTTCCTTGTCGAGTTCACATA
>JAIRSX010000075.1 GCA_031255235.1 Rickettsiales bacterium | reverse complement strand
CAAGCTCTTATCTTTTAAAATCAGCGAATTATAGCTGAATAAAGAAACCGTCTTTTTCTTCTTCTATGGTAAAAAAGAAAGCAAAGTCGATTTCGAAATTTTTTTACTGTTGTAAATTTCACGGTCTTCAGTTTTGGATAATAATTGAATCTTGAGATAGATTCCCGGCAATTTGCTGTGATTCACAAATATTTTATATCTTTGCTATTGGCGTTCATTGTTTGTTTGTTTTTAATGTTGGAGTGATTATTAAAAGCATACATATTCGGTATATCCAAGTGTTATTAGGGCATAAACATAGTAAAACAACAGAAATTTATGCGCATGTTACCACAAAAAGCATTCGAAAAATCAAATCTCCATTCGACGACTTGGAGATTTAAAACAGAGGAGATATTATGTAACAAAAAGTACACGCTATCTCCATATTCAGATATAATGGAGGTAATTGAGGTGAAGCAATAATCAAGTTGTGGGCAATTTATAAAGAGAATATTGAGCGTTCCAAATAACACAATAAAAATACAAGATAATGACTGAAGAAAGATTAAATACAATTTATAATTTAACTATAAAAAAAATAATATTCCTATTTGTATTATATATAATACTCTTTGTTATAGGAGTTATTGCATCTTCAATAGTTTTGACTTTTGAAACAAATGATTTCAAAAATTACTCCTTAACCTCCATCTCATTAATCGGAGGTTTTAGCATAGCCCTAGTAGGAAACACTATATTTTATATTCGTAAATTATATAAATTATGTATTAATAATGCTATAAAACAAACAGATTGTATTGCAGAAGAAATTTCTGAGATTGGAATTTTCGTATACCTCGTTGCGAGGCCTTTATTTGCAGTAGGATTTTCTTTATTAATTCAAATTGCATTGAAATCTAGCATATCATTTGTCTCCGTGGGTGAAGTAGATCTAAATACGAACTTTTTGTATTTAGTTATGCTTTTATCTTTTTTTGGAGGTTTTGCCGCAGGTGATTTTCTGACATTTTTAGAGGAAAAAAGCAAAAAAGTTATAAATGAAAAAATAAAATTTTAAATTATGGTACATCAGAAACAACTAATTTCAGAATTAGAAACTTTAGCTGCAGAAGTACTACAGTTAAAAATAGAAAGAGTGCAAAGACGCCCCCTTTTGATAGAATTTTGTGGTAGTCCAAAATCTGGAAAATCCACAACGATAAATTCATTAAATATATTCTTAAAAAGAAATGGATTCAAAACAATGGTTCTTACAGAGAGAGCAAGTGTTTGTCCAATAAAAAACAAAAAGCACCCATTTTTCAACATTTGGACTTTATCAAGTGCTTTGACAGAAATTGTAAAAAATATAGATCTTGGAAAAGATAAGGTTGATATTATTATTTCTGACAGAGGTTTGTTTGATTCATTATGCTGGTTTGAATGGTTAAATAATAATCCCTCTACAAACGCCCCGCATTTAGATAAACAATCATATGATATATTGACAAGATTTGTCTTAATGGATATGTGGACAAATTATTTGGATTTAATCTATGTGTTTCAAGTTTCTCCAAAAATTTCTATAAAACGTGAGTATGCAAATCTTTTGACAGAAAAGAGAGGGTCAATTATGACAGAAGAAGTATTAGAAGGATTTAATAATGCAATAAATTCAGTCGTTAGTAAATATGGCGTTAATTATAGGGACTTACAGCAAATACAAACTGACACAAAGGACACTGATAACAATCCTAACCAAGTAAGCTATAATGTCACCCTTAATATATTAAAGGTTCTTAAAAATCTTCTTGTGGAAAAAATTGGATATATAAAACTCAAAGACTTTAATAAAGACGAATTTGATATATCTTCTATCTTGAAAAAAGAAATATATTTTGACAATAGAGATACTATTGAGAAAAGCAATAATATTCAGATTATCCCTATTGCTGTAATCACAAATAAAGAGCGGACAAAAGTTTTAGTGGTAAAAAAAAGTTCAAAACGTACTTCTAAAGATTCTCCTGAACATGAAAAATTGTTATTATACATCGGAGGGCATATAAGAGTAGAAGATAGAGAAAGGAATAATGATAATTTATCTATCATAAAAAAAGCGCTCCGAAGAGAGATTCAAGAAGAAATTGGAGAATCAATCGCGGTTGAAAATCCTAACTTCACAATATATTATTGTGATAATGACAAGAGTAAAAAACATTTAGCGATATGTTTTATTATTGAGATGAACTTAGATGATAAGAAATTTAAACTAACATCAGATGAGTTTATTATGAAAACAGGAACTACGAAAAGCGGTCAAGTATATGGTGTAAATCAGCTACTATCCGATGGTGAGAAATTTGAAGCTTGGAGTAGCCATATATTACGTAAAGTATTTAACAAAAAGGTGCCTAAGCAAAGTAATTTATTCACAAATAATGAAGAATAAAACTGCCCACAACAAACCCCTTGCTATCATGGCGGTTGATGTGAAAACCCAAGCATCTGTGCTTCGGAAAACGTCAGTGATTATTCAAACGCCTTGCATCTGATGCCGCCACGATTGCAATCGGCAGAACGTTAGCGGTCATTAAGCGAAAATAATTTTCAAAATAATTATAGTTTTATAATCAACTTACTATTTATAATAAGAAGTAAAATGAAAAAATTGAATGTAGATTATGATTATGTGTACATTATCGACTGTTTGCCACAATCTCAGCGAGATGAACATAAAATATCAGAAGAATTGATGGCATTTCTTAAAACAAAAGGGATTAGCAGTCACAAATTATCATGTAACGAAAGAAAAGCTGTTTTTGAAGCACTTGATTATTTAATAAAACAAGCGAATAATGGGAAAAAGTTTTTATTGCAAATAGTTTCACATGGCACAAAAGATGGACTTTGGATAGAAGACACAAATGAAGATATTTATTGGTGTGAATTTAGAGAAAAACTGCAAAAAATACATGAAAAAACTGCAAATACACTTCTCTTAAACATGACTTCATGTCGTGGGCTTAACGGTGTGAAAATTGTGAGTGAGGGAGAAAGTGATTATCCATTTTTTGGACTTATTGGTTGCGCAAGAAATTTGCACTTTTGGGAAGGTAAGATAGTTAATGAACTGTTTTATTCAGGACTTTTAAAGAACAAAGATATTAATGAAATTATTTCTCAGATACAGCATGAATTAAAGAAAAAAGGAACAGAAGATAATGTGGTTTATGGAATAACTTCCGAAGGATATTCAATACATAAAAAACGAATAAGAAAGAAATAACGAACCGCTAACAAGCGGTTTGGCGTTAGGTGGGCTGAAATAGATTTCGGAAGTTTTCCGCCCGCGCGGGCGTCCGTTTCGATTGACAGGACTTCGTCCGCCAATCGCCCGAACGCCAAGCCCCGAGCCGTTAGGCGTTATAAATAACGTGAATTCGATCTAAGCGACAGCCTCAACAATATCATCTATCGTATTAAGAGACGGCTTCTTGTCGAAAAAAGAGTAAGCCTCCAAATCCGATAATGTATTGATTTGAAGGGAAGAGCGTCCCCACTCGGCATAGGCGTGTGCCTTTCTGATGATAAATCTACCTCGTTATGGGACAACCTCTTATCTTTTAAAATCAGCGGATTATAGCTGAATAAAGAAATTGTCTTTTTCTTCTTCTATGGAGAGAAAGAAAGCAAAGTCGATTTCGGAATTTTTTACTGTTGTAAACTTCACGGTCTTCAGTTTCACATAATAGTTGAATATTGAGATAGATTCCCGGTAATTTGCTGTGATTCACAAATATTTTATATCTTTGCTGTTAGCGTTCAT
>JAIRSX010000039.1 GCA_031255235.1 Rickettsiales bacterium | reverse complement strand
AGTTTTGGAGAATACTGCAATTTTACAATCTGGTATATTGGTATAAATTTTTGCTAAAAATTGTGTAAAAAGTTCATTGCTTGATTTTCCCCATCTTTTTTTAAAACTATCATCATTTAATTGTGTTTGGGAAGTTCCTGCTTTTCCGCCACCCAATTTTGCTCCTGCTTCTGTACTTTCTGCATATGGAGGATTTATTAGGACTAACAATTTTTTACCTTGTTTTTCTGCAATTTCATTTATTTTAAAGGGTTCATTCCAATCTTTTAAATAATCAAATTCCTTAACATTGGGAAAACCTTTATTCTTTAATTGTGCCACATCACCATAATCCAAAGTACTTAGATATATATTTTCCTTGTATAACAAATAATGTTCCAAATTTCCTACACCAGCACACATATCATATATGATATAATTTTCTTGCCAATTATCACCTAACGTATTATTCAAATATTCCATTGATTTATTTACATATTCAAGTGGTGTGTATTCTGCCCCTGTTCGTTGCCTATTTTCAGTAGGCAACAAACTTGCTCGTCTCTCTACGATTAATTTAAAATCATCTGGTTGTGGAGGTCGTCTATACTCATCATTCCAAAATTTTTCGTATATATCTCTTTCTTTTATGGTAAAAACTTTACCCTCGTTTTTTGATGATGTTTTACCTTCAAACTTCATTGCTCCTTCACCCTCATACACTTTAAATAATGTATTTGTAAAGGTTGCGTCTTTGTTTTGTATTTGTAAAGCATTATCTCTGACTATATCGCTGAAAAACAACTCCACTAACGTACTATCATCAGGAGATGGAGTAAAAAGCATCGTATTTTTCCAATTGTAAAAACATTGTGTAAAATTGTTCTTTGAAATAGTGCTTATTTGTACTCTACCACATTCTCTAATACTGCTTAAAATATCATTAATTTTATTTTTGTCCTGTAAATTATAGGTTATAACGTTTTTACCAATAGTTTTAAAGATTTCTTCTTTGGTATAATTTGATAAGTTGCTTGGGGTCTCATTCCAATAAGGTGCGTTATTATTTAATATCGCATCTTTATATTCCACAAGATACATAAATTCAGTATCTATTGCTCCAAAATAATTTGGTGGCTTAACATATTCATCCCTTTTTAATTCCTGATAGGTCGTTACTATTATTTGGGATAACATATCTTTTGCTTTTGCTCTTTCATTTTTAACCTCAAAATGTATAAGATTATCCCAATTTAAATCTATCTTACCAACAATGATTTTCTTATCAATCGGCCTGATAAAGGCATCTATTATATCTCGTTTATATTGCTCTTCTGTTATTTTATTATTTGCCATGTTAAGGATTTGCTAAAAACACATAAAAAAGAGGGACAAACAATATTTATCCCCCACGCTAATCTAATAAAGAAATACTAGTCAGCAACTGTTATTGCAGTTCTATTCTTAGACCAAACTGCTTCACCAGTTCCTGTCACAGTAGGTCGTTCTTTACCGTAACTCATAGTCTTAATTCTTGCCTTTGAAACACCTTTTCCAACAAGATAAGTTTTAACAGAATTCGCTCTTCTTTCACCCAACGCAAGGTTATATTCTCTTGTACCTCTCTCATCACAATGACCTTCAACAGTTATTCTAATGTTTTTATCAGATTTTAACCATTCTGCTTGCTTATTCAAAACCTCTGCTGCTTCTCTACTTATATCACTTCTATCAAGAGCGAAGTAAACTCTATCACTAACATTAACTTCTTGTATATCTTGTTCAACGACTGTTCCATCCTCCAATGTTTCATAAGACGCATCACCACCCGTTCCAGCACAAGAAACCAACACGAACAAAGACAACAATACTAAATATTTCTTCATATAATACATTTTAACCACTGAAATAAGATATAGAGTATAATTTTTGACTGTGCAAATTTTTATCATATTATTGTCCACTAGATATGGCAATAAAAGTATCTTTAATTTCAAAGAGTAGTCTAAATCCAACAAATTTAATAAGTTTTGCTGCTAAAACTTGCTATAGTTCGGATATCCCAAAGTTTACTGAGACTTTAAATACGAAAGAACAACTTTTTGATACGGGGCATCATACGACCTTTCAACACTCTTATTTTACTTTTATAATTGAAACATCAGTTTCTTCTTGTACCTTTGGATTACATTTAACTCATTCTTTTTATAATAGTGATCAACGAAGTGGTAGATATTCAAAAATGTACAAATCTCCTGATTTTACTGAAATCAAAAAACATATTCTCACATACTATCCAAACTGTCCTATTGAAAAAGTTATGGACTTTATCAAAAAAGGACGTGAGATTTATAAAGACAATATGAAGAAGGCAGAAAAAATTGCCATGGAGTTTTTAAGAGAAGAAAGAAGGGAAGCAACCGAAGAATATATAGAATCATCTGCGAATAAACTTGCTCAAGAACAAATGAGAGTTTATTTGTCAGCAATATTTCCCACAGCTCTTGTTCATACTTTGAGTTTGTCTGCAATCGTAACTCTTTATAAATCTGCATGGAGTCCGGAATTGAGAGAAATAACAAGGCAGATGAGAGATTTGATTTTAAGAGAGTATCCAGATTTTGAATATTGCTTTAAGGAACAAAGAGAAACAAATTGGACTCCAGCTTTGGAGGGCAGGATTGGAATTTTAAAGTCACCGGAAGTCTATAACATCAGAACTTCACATTATGGGAGTTTAGATTATGATTTTGAAAAAGAAAAAGATGCCATTGATAACAAATATTTTACACCCGAAAAAATGAATAATAGTTTATATTCCATGACAAACAACGTTGAAGTATCTCTTATGACGATGGGGCAAGATCAGCGACACAGGACATTAAAAAGAACAACACCAAGGTTTACCGGAAATTTTTATTTACCTCCCATTTGCGGTGAACTGAATTTAGAAAAAGTGACATTGGAATATTTAATTGATTTTATTGAAATTTATAAGGAAAACAAAGAGGTTGCTACTGCTATTGCACCATATGGAATTATGGTTAAGTATAAAAAAATGGGTGATATGAACGCTATTCTCCATGAACAAGAAAAGAGACTATGCTGGACAGCCCAAGAAGAAATATATAATTTAAGTAGACAATTTTATAATAAATTGATGGAAGGAGAGGACGAAAGCGTTAAGGAGGTCGCTTTGTTATTCAGGCCTTCTTGCTATCATGGAAAGTGTATTGAGGGAAAACGTTTTTGTGGACGAAATTTGGTTGAAATCAAAGAAAACAAACTTCTCATAAAAAGAAGAAGAATCTGAGAAAATTGTTTATACCAAAACCAATATTATCCTCCGTATTAAAATAGAAAATTGAGTTAAATGAAAGTTAACATTGCTTTGATGATGCTATCGCTCATTTATATTTTCTTGAAAATCAGACTAGCATTTGTCCCACCAAATCCAAAGGAATTTGACATAACGTAATCATATTTCTTTTCTTTTGCCTTAAGAGGTACAAGGTCAATACCAACACATC
>JAIRSX010000032.1 GCA_031255235.1 Rickettsiales bacterium | reverse complement strand
GGCGTTTTTTTTGGCCTTTAAAAAATAAAAAAAAACTTTTGGCAAAAATAATTTGCCCCCCCCCCCCCCCCCCCTTTTTTTTCTATAGAATCATAATTATGCTGTTTTTCAATACGACTACCCATCCTAAATACCAAATAATTAACTATAACTGGATTATTAACAGACGACAGATAAAAGGCAAATAAATTCTAATGAATATTATTCAAAATTGCATTTATGAAATTTATTTTTTTACCCAACTCGAAAAATTCACCCGCAATATCAACATACTCATTTATAATAATCTTTTTGTCTGTAGTAGTATACTTCAATTCATATATCGCTAATCTAATTATTGCTATAGATAGCCTGTCAGTCTTGTTTTTGTCTAAATTCTCCGAAATAATCTTATCTATTTCTTGTAAATTATCAGAAACACCAAACAAAATTTCCTTTAGAAAACTCAAATTAACATTTTTGTTAACATTTTTTTCAATAAAAAAATCCAATACAATATCCATTAATGTTTGCGTATTTAAATTTGTTTTTTTTATAAAAATCCTGTCATAACCAATTTTATTGATAAAAGCATTTTGTAAACATTGTAAATCTACAATCTTTTCATAATCATTAATCTTTTCATATTTATCTTTTATAAAGATTATCAAATCGTTGATGTATGTTTCATCCTTTATTGCAACTTCCTCTGTCGTAACATTATCTATCAAATTCTTCCTCAAAATCTCAAGATTTACGTAATTCTCAACAAAACTTAACTCACTTTTTATATAACTGTCCTTCACTATCTCATACAAATCGCTGATATTTTCCCCTTCCTTGTAGGCAAACAACATCTGTACAGCAAAAAACCTTGCTAAGGATCTTTTATTTATTGGTTTGTCTATTTTGTCATTCACATCATGATGTATGCACTTATTACGTTTATTTAGCAAATTATTTTAGAAAGATATCACTATTTTCTCCAAAACTTTTAACACATCTTTTTCTTATTTCTGTACTACTAATTCCTTTCGTATATGTAAAGAATACAATTTCACTACCGTGTCCCTTCAAATATTCACTTAACTTCAAAGCAGATTCAGATTCAAAATAGTCACTTTCGGCAAAAAGCAAGTCATATCTGGATATATGTTCATAACAATATTGAAAAGTACCATACCAATCTGCTTCCGTTCCATCTTCCAAATATATCATGTTTATCAAACAAACATCATCAACATAACGTATAGACTTCAGAATTTCCATCCTTTGTTCTTGTGGAACAATTGGCAAATGCCCTTTTCTTTTCAGGACATCATCATCCCCATATATGGCAACAATTAGATTGTCACATCGTTCTTTCATTCTTTTAATTGTATCCAGATGTCCAACATGAAATAAATCAAAAGTACCAGCAAGTAATCCCGTTATCATAACCAATCTTTAAACCTTCATAAATGGGAACAAATCCCGTCAACACAGACCAACCACCATTAAAAATAATAACAAAAATTTAAACACAAAGACAAAAATTATTTGTTGTATTTCAATAATTGTACTATTAGATATAGCATGTTTTCACTAAATGAAATTTTTAACCTTGTTAAGGGCAATGATTGGCAGATAATTCAAAGAATAGAAAGTGGTTGGACTAATTTTGTTTTTGAGGTTTTAATTGATAATGATTTTTTTGTAGTTAGATTTCCAAAAACTATTTTCTTTTCAGAACAAATCGAAAGAGATGTTATTGCTTCCAATTTTTTATATGAAAAATTGAATATACCAACCTCAAAAATGCAACTAAAATATTATAATGATAAACCATATTCCATACACAAAAAACTTATTGGAAATTCACTTGATAAGGTTATGCCTTTGACAAAAGAACAGATAGATAAAAATAGCATAAAAATTGCAGAATATTTCCACAAAATACACTCTTGTCCTTTGTCAGCAATCCCTAAGGAATTACAAATTAGACAATATGATATTTTATCAAATTTGCCCAAATCCAATCCATCACGATACGATTATACCGTTTTTGATAATTTATTGAAAGACGAAAAAGAGGAAAAACAAGTTTTTATAAATGGCGATATTACCATTAAAAATATTATCTGCAATGAAGACAAAGAAGTGATATCTTTTATTGATTTTAGTTTTTGTGGTATTGGTGATATTTACACAGATTTAGCAGTTATTAGTTGCTTATTTGTTAGTGATTATTTTTTTAATAAAATTTTAGAGGAATACGAAAAGCTATCAAACATAAAGTTAAATAGGGAGAAAATACAAGATAGGATTAAGATGAGAAATTATATAAATCAAGAGTATATACGATTTATGGAAGAAAGTAAATAACATATGTTCATTTATGGGTATATGACTGGCTCTTGTTTTTTTTCGTAAAAAAACTATATATATGACTATAAGTAAATGTAGTATGAAATGGTAGCAAAAGAAGTAAAGTTTGGAGCAACAGCAAGACAACAAATGTTGGTTGGTGTTGATATTTTAGCAAATGCCGTTAAGGCGACACTTGGCCCGAAAGGTAGAAATGTAGTTATTGAAAAATCTTTTGGTGGTCCTAGAATCACGAAGGATGGTGTTTCGGTAGCGAAAGAAATTGAGTTGAAAGACAAATTGCAAAATATAGGAGCACAGGCAATTAGAGAAGTTGCCAGCAAAACAAATGATATTGCTGGAGATGGGACTACAACTTCTACTGTCCTTGCACAGACTATTTTCAAGGAAGGTGTTAAAGCAGTTGCTGCTGGTTTAAATCCTATGGATATCAAAAGAGGAATATCAAGGGCAGTTGAAGCCGCAATATTAGAAATTAAAAAAGTATCTAAAAAAATCAGTGGTAAAGATGCAATTGCTCAAGTTGGAACAATTTCTGCAAATGGTGACAAAGAAATCGGTGAAAAAATTGCTGAAGCAATGGAAAAAGTTGGAGCAAATAGCCCAATAACAGTTGAAGAAGCAAAGAATCTTGATTTTGAGATAGAGGTAGTAGAAGGAATGAATTTTGATAGAGGTTTCCTATCACCTTATTTTGCCACAAATATGGAAAAGATGGTTTGCGAATTGGAAAATCCATACATATTATTGGTTGAAAAAAAAGTTTCAAGTCTTCAATCTATTTTGAAAATTTTGGAAGCAGTTGCACAATCTGGAAAGCCTTTATTGATTATTGCTGAAGATGTTGAGGGTGATGCCCTTGCTGCGCTAGTTGTTAACAAATTGAGAGGTGGTTTGAAGGTTTCTGCCGTTAAAGCACCGGGTTTTGGTGACAGAAGAAAATCAATGTTGGAAGATATAGCAATTTTGACAAAAGCACAAGTTGTTAGCGAAGAATTGGGACAAAAACTCGAAGAAACTGGCATAGAAGTTTTGGGGACTGCAAAAAAGGTTGTTATTGACAAAGACAATACAACTATAATTGATGGCGCAGGAAATTCTGGTGATATAAAAGCAAGAGTTAATCAAATTAAGAACGAAATCGACAACACAAAAAGTGAATATGATAAAGAAAAGTTGAATGAACGACTTGCTAAACTTGCAGGAGGTGTCGCTATCTTGAAAGTTGGTGGTGCTACTGAAATGGAAATGAAAGAGAAAAAAGATAGAGTTGAAGATGCTTTGAGTGCAACAAGAGCAGCAATAGAAGAGGGAATTGTTGCTGGTGGTGGTGCAACTTTTGTACATGCTGCAAAGAAATTATTGTCTTTAAAAGCCGATAATGAAGCACAAAAAGCCGGAATTCAGATCGTTTATAAGGCACTTCAGGCTCCAGCAAAACAAATTGCAGAAAATGCTGGTTTGGATGGAGCAGTCATTGCCAATGCTATTGCTAGTAAAGATGAAACAAATTATGGTTTCGATGCACAAAATGAAAAGTATGGTGATATGGTCGAATTTGGTATTGTTGATCCTGCTAAAGTTGCAAGAATTGCCCTCGAGGGCGCAGGTAGTATAGCTGGTCTATTGGTTACAAGTGAATGTGTAATCTTTGAAAAACCAAAGGATGATTCGTGTAACTGTGGTGGTGGGCATGGTGGCATGCCAGCTGGTGCAGGTGGTGGATATGGTATGGAAGATTTCATGTAAAAATGAGAAAAAGATTGCTAGAATCTTGACAGAATGTATTCCATTCTGTCAAGTTTTTTTGAAATTTAAATAATAGCCACCAAAAAAATAATTAACTGCAATTATTTATAATTACAAACACTGATTGTCTCCAAAAAAGAAGTAATTTGTTGGTGAATTACCATTGAAAATCCTTACTAAACAATAATTTCATATGTATTTTTGTGTGACAAGAGAAAAACTGCAGCAGATTATTACAAAAGCCCCTGTTGTGTTTATTTATCTAAACCCACTCTATAATTGAACGTCCATACCCAACAAAACTCCAATATATAATGAAAATACAATATCTACTCTCTTTTGAATTATGCTTTCAATGTAAGATAAAAGAGTTTAAAAAGTAAACTTTCAAAATGAATATTAAACATTATCTAATATTTCTTTACATTTTTCGACCATTTTCATCACATTACTACTTGCTGTTCCTCCATAACTTTTTCTGCTATTCAGAGAATTTTCTATATTTATATAATCGAATACATCTTCTTTAATTTCTGTGGAAACACTTTGTAAATCTTCTAGAGTCATATTTTCAAGCCCAAGAGATTTCTCATCAGCAAGTTTTACAATCTGTCCTGTAATGTGATGGGCATCTCTAAATGGAATATTTGCTCTTTTAACGAGATAGTCAGCGAGATCAGTGGCATTTGGAAAACCACTTTCAAGCGCCTTTCGCATATTTTCTTTATTTACTTCTATACCTCCAATTATATCAGTAGTTGCCTGAATACATAAAACTATGTTTTCAACACTATCAAAGACTGGCTCCTTATCTTCCTGCATATCTTTACAATAGGCAAGTGGCAAACCTTTCATGGTAGTCAATAAAGCCAATAAATTACCAAAAATCCGTCCCGTTTTCCCTTTAATTAACTCACTAGCATCGGGATTTTTCTTTTGGGGCATAATTGAACTTCCACTTGTATACTGTTCGGGCATTTTTATATAGTTGTAAGGCTTTGATACCCATATTATACACTCTTCCGCAAACCTTGATAAATGGACACTTATAACACTAATATCAAACAACAATTCCAAAGCAAAGTCCCTATCGCTAACACTATCCAAACTATTTCTTGTAGGCTCCCTAAAACCAAGTTTTTCACTCGTATATTGTCTATCGATATCAAAAGGAGTTCCACACAAGGCAGCACTACCGAGCGGATTTTCGTTCATGATTTCTCTGTTGTTTTTTAGTCGTTTCATATCTCTCAAAAACATCTCAAAATAAGCAAGTAAATGATGCCCAAAAGTTGTGGGTTGGGCAACTTGTAAATGAGTACATCCCGGAAAAGAAACATTGTAATTTTTTTCTGCCTGTTCTAAAATTGTTTTTTGCAAATCTTTGAGTAAATTTATCAAATTGTCTATCGCATCTCTACAATACAATTTAAAGTCAAGTGCAATTTGATCATTTCTACTTCTTGCAGTATGGAGACGACCACCGGCATCACCAATTAATTCCTTTAATTTACTTTCAATATTTAGATGTATATCCTCAAGAGTAGCAGAAAACTCAAACTCATTGTTCTCAATTTGCTTTTGTATTTTTGTAAGACCGTCTTGTATTTTTTCATTATCTTCTTTTGTAATTATTTTCTGTTTTTCAAGCATTTCGCTATGCGCTTTTGAACCCTGTATATCGTATTTATATAATTTCTTGTCAAAATCTATGGAGGCATTTATTTTCTCCATAATTTCTGTTGGACCAAAGGTAAAAACCCCACCCCACATTTTATTTTTCATAGAAGTGTGTATATCATCTTATATCAAATTTACAAAAATTTAGACATTAACTGTCAATACATATAGGAAAACAAAAGATAAAAATTTGCTTTTTTATCTATTTTGCCCTACATAATGGGGTATGCCTGTGAATTTGAAAGGAAGGAGTTTGTTAACCTTAAAAGATTTTACGAAAGATGAAATCTATTATTTGCTTGCTCTTGCAAAAGACTTAAAAAACAAAAAAAGAATAGGTGGTAATCAGAAGTTATTAAAGAATAAAAATATTGTATTAATTTTTGAGAAAACATCCACCAGAACTAGATGCTGCTTTGAAGTTGCCTCTTCTGATGAAGGTGCAGAAGTGACATTTTTAGGTGTAAATGACAGCAATATGGCGAAAGAGTCAATAGAAGATACAGCAAAAGTACTTGGTAGATGGTATGATGGTATTGCCTTTAGAGGTTTCAAACAAAAAACAGTTGAGGATTTATCGAAGTTTTCTGGTGTTCCTGTGTGGAACGCTTTAACTGATGATTATCATCCAACACAAGTTTTAGCAGATTTTTTAACCATACAGGAAAATATAAATAAACCATTAGACAAGATTAATTTTGTATTTGTGGGTGATGGACGGAACAATATGGCAAATTCATTGATGATCGGTGCGACAAAGCTTGGTATGAATTTTACAATTCTTGCCCCGAAACAATTACAGGTTGGCGGTGAATTATTAAAGGAAATACAAGATTTAGCAAAACATACAGGAACAAAAATCACATTAACAGAAAACATAAAGGATGTTGAGGGTGCAGATGTGGTGTATACTGATGTGTGGGTTTCTATGGGTGAAAAAGTAGAATACAAAAAAAGATATGATTTATTGAAAAATTACCAGGTGAATATGGAAATGTTGAAAGCAACAAACAATCCTGATGTTATTTTCATGCATTGTTTACCATCTTTTCATGATATGGAAACGCAAGTAGCACAGAAAATTTTAAAAGATGAAGGAATAGAAATGCTCGAGGTGACAGATGAAGTTTTCAGAAGCAAACATTCGGTTGTTTTTAATGAGGCGGAAAATAGGTTACACACAATAAAATCTGTTATGGTCGCTACCATTGGATAGGTTTGGCTTATTGAATCACAATTAGTAAAAAACTATCATAAACAGTGTGGTATAAGAATTTGTGTTTTTCTGTGAGAAAAGACAGAATTCATAGTAGGTCAGTCAAAGGAGTAGTTTGATAAAAAACATATAACATTTTATTTGTAATTACCTATAATTGATAATATATTATTTGTAATAAGTTTTTACTTATCGTGTTGATGTTATACGATTTTTGTTGTTGATTATGAAGAAGATATTAGTTTTAAATTTTTTGTTAGTTTGTTTATTGTTGGGTGTGTATTTGCATACCAATGATGGTAATATTTCGAACGCTTTAGTTGCCACAAATAATGATGTTTCTCCTTTGAAACAGAAAATACTTTCCAAATCCAGTAATTATGCTCTTGCAAGCAACCAATTATCACAAAAATATTCGTATTACTATGGCGAAGTTTTGAATTTAATAAAAAAGAATTATGTGGAAGACGTCAATGAAGAGAAATTTTTTGATTCTGCTTTGAACGGAATGATGACTTCACTTGACCCACATTCTGCTTATTTCCCAAAACAGGAATATAATGAGCTACTAGCAGATACAGAAGGTGAATTTAGTGGTCTTGGTATTGAGGTTATGATGGAAAATCAACTTATCAAGGTCGTTACTCCAATTGACGATTCTCCAGCATTCAAAGCAGGTATAAAAGCAGGTGACTATATCAGCCAGATAAATGATAAAAGTGTTGTAGGAACCTCTCTAAATGATTGTGTCAAAATGATGCGAGGTAAAGATTCTAGAGATAGAGGAACGGTAAAACTTACAATTCTGAGAAAGGGCGAATCAAAACCATTAGAATTCTCAATAAAAAGGGATTTAATTAAAACAAAATCAGTAAAAGGCAGAGCAGAAGGTAAAATTATATATTTAAGAATTGCAAGCTTTACAGCAACTACTTACAACGACATGATTAAAGAATTTAACAGAGTAGAAAACTTAATCGGTAAGAAAGATGTTAAAGGACTTGTACTTGATTTGAGAAATAATCCAGGTGGGGTATTGGATGCCTCTATTGCTGTTAGTGATGCTTTTTTGGATAAAGATAAAATGATAGTTAGCATCAAAGGGAAAAATGATGTTATTTTACAAAGTTATAAAGATAAAACGGAACAAGATTTAATACCCAATTTACCTATGGCAATTCTTATAAATGAAGGTTCTGCTTCTGCTAGTGAAATCGTTGCTGGTGCATTACAAGACAATAAACGAGCAATTATTATCGGCACAAAATCTTTTGGTAAAGGTTCGGTTCAGTCTTTAATTCCACTAAATAACGGTGGTGCGATTAAACTCACAATTGCAAAATACTACACTCCGAATGGTGTATCAATCCAAGCAAGAGGAATTATTCCAGATATTGAAGTTAAATTGGCCAGATTGGAAACCATTGAAAATAATTTCAGTTTTAACGAAAGCTCTTTAGATAAACATTTAAAAAATGATGATTTAGTGGAAAAAGAAGTTAAAAAACAATTAAAAACCGATGAAAGCATGTATAACAGAGATTATCAACTTGCAAGAGCAATTGATTTGTTGTTAGGAATTAGTTTCTACGAAAAAGTAACCAACTAACAAAATTCTTTTTCTATTTTAGGAAGGATGCTAATATGAAAGATACTAAAATAACAATAACTTGTCCCTGTTGTGATATGAAAGAAACATATAAAAAGAATTGTTAATAAAGGAAGAACTTATTTTTCTATTTTTGACCTGTTTTAAGAAAACTATCCAACTCTTGCAATGTATCAAACAAAAATCCTGCAGCATTTTTATGTCCCCCGCCACCATTGGCAATGGCAATTTTTGAAACATCCACATCCTCCCTGCTTCTTAAAGAAATATTTTTGCTCCGCATGCTAATAGCAATTCCAATACCACTTTCATTTACTTCTGCCAACTGATTGCAAATTTCGTTTTTATATCTCTCTGCATAGACATAATCCCCATAAAAACATTGCTGTTTGTCCTGTATCGCTTTTTCAACATATCTCTCTTCCATTTCTTTTAGAATATCAATAATGTCATTATATCTGTACAACATAAAAGGTCTATCTGTAAAAATCTCCACAAATCTTGTAAGTCCAAGAAAAGAAAATAGCTTATCTAGATCTTTTGAAAATACATGTTCATTCAACCACAAATCATTGTCGTTTATCAACTCAGTCAGATAATCCCAATCTTTGATAAATTTATTGCTCAGTTCATTGTATAGTTCAGCTTCTTGTAAATACCCCTTCACAAGCATTGTACCACACATAGCAGGAGAATAAATGAAATTTTTCGCATACTTTAAAGCAAATTCTTCTTGTGTCTTGTGGTGGTCCAAAATTTTCAAAGTATTACAATTTTTTATCAACCATTTATAGGTTTCATCTAGGGATGGTGATATATCGCTGATAAAAACATTAACTTGTTTTAAATCCTGCCGTTTCGAGAGAATTTTTATAATATCCTTATCAACCTTATTATCCAAACCATGATTTATGTAAAAAACCTCCTCAAACTGCATGAATGTTTTAAATAAAAGAGCACAACCAGCACCATCTAAATCTATATGCGTAAATAAAATATTCTTCGATACCATCCACCACCAATGGTAAAATCAGAAATATAGAAAGCAAATTATTTTTCCAACATCTCATTTATTTTCTTAATAAACTCACTTGGATTGGCTACCGGTTCACCTTCAAGCACACACGCCTCCGCAAATAATATCTCGACAATATCTTTTGCTTCTTTCTCGTCTGCCAAATTGTCATTTAATTTCTTGATAATTGGATGTTTGATATTTATTTCGATGTTCTTTAATTGTCCTTTTGGGATTTGATTTTGATCTAACAAGTATCGTTCCAATCTAATATCCATTGCTTGTTTATCGGCAACCAAACATACAGGAGATGATGTAAGTTTCTTGGAGATTTTCACATCTTTAATCCTATCTTTCAAGGTTTCTTTTATATATAACAATAAAGGTTCAAATTCATTATTGGTCACATTTTTTATCTCTTTCTTTTCTTCTTTTTTATCATCATCAAACTTAACATCCTCTTCCTTTTTTTCTTCCGCCTGTTCGTCATTCAAATTGTCTAAATCAATATCCCCCTTCGTGATTGATTTAAAATCTTTTCCTTTGTAATTTGTTTGAACTGTAACCCAAAAATTATCAACTATATCTACCAAAAATAAAACCTCAATATCTTTTTCTTTAAACCCTTCCAATTGCGGTGACGACTGCAAAGCATTCACAGAATCTCCCGTGATATAGAAAATATTATTTTGTTCCGGTTTCATTCGTTCAATATAGTCTTTTATGGTAATCAATTTATCTGGCGACTTTGATGAATAAAATTTACACACATTAAAAATCTCATCACTATAAATACTACCTTCACACAATCCCTCTTTTATCACAGGACCAAAATTTTCCCAAAACGACAAATAAGACTCTTCGTTAACTTTTTTTTCCAACTCGGAAAGAATTCTTTTAGTCAAAGACTTTTTAATTTTTTCCACCATATTGTTGTACTGCAAACTTTCCCTATTAATGTTTAAAGGCAAATCTTCGCTATCGACAATACCTCTAACAAATCTCAAAAATGATGGCAATAATTGCACAGAATCGTCTGTAATAAAAACTTTTTTAACATAAAGTTTTATTCTACTTTCTCGTTCTGGCATATATAAATCGATTGGTTTTTTATCTGGTACAAAAACAAGATTTATAAACTCAATAACTCCCTCCGCCTTGTTATGTAAAGTTAGATATGGTTTACCTGGTAAGTGCGAAACATGAGTATAGAATTCATTATATTGTTCCTCTGTAATTTCATTTTTAGGTCGTGTCCATAAAGCGGAAGCAGAATTCATAACTTTAAACTTCCCATCATCCATCTCCAATTCAACAGGTATAGCAATATGATCGCTATAAAGTTTTATGATATTACCAAGATAAATCTTATCCAAAAACTGCTCTTCTTCTTTTTTGAGATGCAAGATGATTTTTGTACCTCGTCTATGTTCTTCTTTGAACTCTTCAATCGTATATTTTCCATCACCTTCACTTTCCCATTTATAAATTTCATTTTCACCTGCTTTCCTTGTTATAACTTCAACTTTATCCGCAATCATAAAGGCAGAATAAAAACCGACCCCAAATTGTCCTATTAAGTTTACGTCTTTTACATTTTCAATATTTTTTAAAAACGCTTCCGTACCACTTTTCGCAATAGTTCCAAGTTGTGATATCAACTCGTCTTTATTCATACCAATTCCATTATCAATAATTGCAATGGTATTGCTGTCTTTATATGTTTCAATTTTAACTTTTAATTCTTTGTCGTCTCCATATAATTTGTCATCCTGTGTTGCCTTATATCTCAATTTATCACAAGCATCACTGGCATTTGAAATCAATTCCCTAATCGCCACATCTTTATTTGTGTAAAGGGAATGAATCATAAGTTTGAGTATCTTTTGTACCTCAACCCCAAATTCAAAATTTTCTCTTGTCATTCTTATATCTTAGTTATTCTACTGATAAAGTATATAGTTAAGAAAAATTAAAAATAAAGTGAACTTTAAAAGAAATTAATGGCTAAGTCACTGAAAAATGACAGATTATTATATTTTGAACCGTCTTACAAAAATTGATTTATTATCCATTTTCTTTCTTCACCCTTTCCATAAGATTTTCCATATTTTTCTCCACAGAAACATACGAATGTCTAGTAATAATGTCATTACATGTACTAAATACATGATGCACATATTTTTTTTACATTCTTCATTTCATCTGTTAGAAAAGAAAATATAAATTTTAATTGTAACTATATGTTAAGTCAAAAAAGAAATGACAACCTGATAAATCAGGAAAGAAATGGTGATGGCAACTCTTTGACTCTGTGTTCGCAATACACACAACAGAGAGAGAGAGAGAGAACCTAAAATAAGTCTAATTAGTATTTCCTTACTCATTGTTGGGCTTTTGATTACTAATGTGAATGCTGAGATAATAAATAGTTCTTCGAATAAAGTTAATGGTAAGTTTTCTATTGGTTTGGAGAATAGTCATTATACTGAAAAAATAAAAGATGTGACTCTAAATAATACTAGAATTCCTTATCCAGAAGATCGTAAAGAAACTGTAAAAAATAATACTTTTTATATTTCTGTGGAAGATAGCCTTGATAGTGATATGTATCTAGGTTACTACTTTAGTTTCAATAATTCAAAAAAAATGGGATGGTCAATTTTAAATAATAACTTATATTTAAAATATCGATTTAATAGTGGTAGCAAATTTAGACCTTTTTTTGGTATTGGTGGTGGTTATAAATCGATGTTCTGGGATGATGATGCTACAGCTAATGATATTGACTTCATCACAGAAACAATAGGAGGAACAGCAGCAACAGATGGAACAGGAAGTTTTTATGCTGACATACTGGCTGGTTTTGAGTATCAATTCAGTAAAAAATTTTCTTTAGAATTTGCTGCTAGATATGATATTACTACTCAAAAATATAAACAAAAAGGAAGTTATTATAACTACCTTCATAAAATCGACTATAATGTCAATTTTGAGAGTAAACAATTACAATTTAATTTAGGCATAGTTTATAGTAATTGAATATGTATTGTAAATTTATTTTGTTTTAAAAAATAATACTATTTACCAAACTACTTGAATATTGGTATATTTTTTATCGTATTTTGCTCTTTCTCTTTTACTATTCCTAGTATAGAAAGCAATTGTTGTTTTCCATATAAGAATAACTAAACAATTGGAAGATAGAGCTGAAGGTATGCATTGATATTTGTGCAGTTTGGTAATGTGGTAATATTATAAGTTGTATCACTTTACTGCTTGCTATTATGTGTATCTTTTAATTTTATGGATAAGTGTAATGAATAATAATATGTTGTTATTATGATTCAGAACACTGTATTTTTATAAAATGGTTTTTAAAACCGTTTTTTATAAAGTGATCTCTATATTTTTTCTTTTTGTAAAAAATATATTTATATACCCTGATATGAAGCTAAGAAGGAATATTCTTGTCATTATTGTTTTTGTAATAATGATATTGTTGGTTAGAAGTAGAGAGACTGAATTTCAAAGACTCGAGAGAATTACAAAAGAAAGATATAGAATAGAGACAGAAAATGAGAAAAAAGAAGTTAAAGTTGAAGAAGTATCAAACATTTTTGGGGATAAAAATTCAGAAATTTCGGTTGTTGAGTTTTCAAGATTTGGATGCCCGCATTGTTTTAACTTTCACAAAGAAACTTTCCCACAAATAAAAAAAGAATATCTGGATACCAATAAAATTAAATATGAAATAAAAATTATGATTGATCTTACAGATGGAAACGATTTACTTGGTGTCGTTTTACCATCATGTGTAAAAGATGAATCACAAAAACATCTTTTAATTTCAAAATTATTTGAAAATACCGATTGGTTAAAATTCAAAAAAGATGAAATTGAAAAAAAAATTGCTGTTTTAAGGGAAATATTTTTATCGGTTTTGGATGATGAAAACGAATTCAAGGAATGCATTAAAAATGTTGCCATTGCTAACACTTTAATTAAGAAAGAAAGGGAAGACATCAAAGCTTACAACATAAAAGCAACTCCAACTTTTATTATAAATGGAAATGATTTTAGTGGTGATATGGGATATAAAGAATTTAAAGAAATAATAGATAAAATGACACAAGATGATAAATAAAGCTCTTTGTTACACCTAATTATTATTTTCTTGGATGTAGTCTACTGTATGCATCCATAATTCTGTTTTTGTCAATTTTCGTATATATTTGAGTAGTGGAGAGATTAGCATGTCCTAAAAGTTGTTGCAAACTTCTTAAATCTGCTCCATTACTCAACAAATGTGTTGCAAAAGAATGTCGCAAAGCATGAGGAGTAACATCTTCACTCAAATCAAGCATTATTCTAATATTTTGGATGAGTCTCTCAAAAGTAGTAGGATGATATTTCAAATTTCTTTTTGAACGAAATACATAATCGGATGGCAGAATTGTAAAAGGAATATTTCTAAGATATTTATTTATTTTTTCAATAATAATTGGCAAAACTGGAACGCTTCTCATTTTATTGCCCTTTCCTTTAATCATAAGTGTAGCATTTATTTCACTCGCTTTTAAATTCAATGCTTCACTGATTCTTAGACCACATCCATAAATTAGGTAGCATAGAGCAATATCTCTATCAACTTGCCAAGTATCCTTGTGTATTAAAGCAATAGTATCGATAATCTTCTCTATATTCGGAAAATCAATTGCTCTTGGTAAGTTTTTATGAACTTTAGGATTTTTAATTATGGGAATTATAGAGTTTTCAATTTTTTTATGATTTTTAAGATACTTAAAAAAACTTTTTATGACAGATAAAGAATGAGATATAGATGATACATCGTATTTTTCTTTTTTGTTTCCCAACCACATTCTAATATCATTATGATTTAATGTTTTAAAATCTCGCCCACTAAAATAATTTATGAAATCATTTAAGTCATTTCTATAAGAAATCAAAGTATTCTTTGAACTTCCTTTTGTTGCTAAATAAAAAAGAAAATCATTAACTACATCCATAACTACAGGATACTCAAACAACCAGAAATACAAAATAATATATTTTATGTAAAACAAAATCAAAATGATACAAATGCGGGATATCCCTCCTAAATCGAATTGATTATTTTAGGTATTGGTTATTAAAAACAACATTTATCCGATAATTTATAAAAGAACACACTATTACTCTTTGCCTCATATCTGATGAAAACAATGGACAGACAAAAAATAACATCTTTTTTCAAAACATCTGTTTTACCACCGCACCTTTTCTATATAGCGATTGTTTTTATGTTGTATTGTTTATATAAGACGTTACATGAAAACTTCAATATCTTATTGAGAATCCAAATATCAAGGAGAAAAACTTATAAAGTCGTTATAAGTTTAAACAAGTTATTGAAATAACATCAACAAGTGTGCATTTAGAGTTTTTGTATAATTGATACCATTACCAATATCAGATATAATTTCAAATTTGTATCCTTTAGCACATAAATAGTTTCTAACATTTTCTATCTGTCTTTCTAGCTCATCTTTTGTTTTTGTGAAGATACACGACAATAACCAATAACATATTTGTTTAAGTGAACTATATTAGAAAATTTATCTATATCTTCTTTTCTATAATAACGATAACCATTGCCCATAACTTCCACTGGTTTTATAGTATTAAGGATTTTTTTTAACTTTTGTTATAGATAATAATTTCACCCAAACAGTATCTCCACCATCATTTTTATAAAAAATACAAGTTATACCGAACCGTCAATGACGACCATTAACAACCAATGTCGAATTTGAAATAATCTTGTCCCCATCCCTCAAATCTTCAGTCACAATTTCAGTATGAGAAAGGTTTGACATACCCCTCTTAATATAAACCGGCGTAACTTTTTTTGTATCAGTATTTATTTTATAAACGACAACAGATCCTTGCCTTCTTGGTTGTTCTTCCATACCAAAAATTTCCAATATAACATCATTCGGTATAAACCTCAAAGCAACAGAATTAACTTTCAAAACATCTTTAACTTCACCAACTGGAATATTAACATACGCTGTCATACCAGGCATAAGTTTTAAATCATCATTTTTAATGGATATAATAACATTATAGACAACAACATTAGATTCGGTAACCGAGTTAAGTCGCACCTGCTGTATTTTACCAAAAAACTTGTCACCCGGAAAAGCATCAACAGAAAACTCTATATCCAAACCAACTGTTACATTTCCAATATCAGCCTCACTAACAGAAGTTTCAATCTGCATTTTTGTCAAATCCTCAGCAATTTTAAACAATGTAGGAGTAGAATAACTTGCAGCAACAGTTTGCCCAGCATCAACATCCCTCGAGATAACAACACCAGCAACAGGAGATGTGATACTCGCATAACCAAGATTTATCTTAGCAGTCTCATATCTGGAGTTAGCAATATTGTAGTCAGACTTCGCATTTTTGAGTTGCGTTTCTGCCTCCTCAAGTTCAACCTTTGCAATAAAATTTTGCTTATACAAATTCAATGTCTTTTTATAATTAGACTCAACAAGAGCATAAGTAGATCTCGCCTTCCTTCTGGCCTCTTCTACTTCATTCAAGTTTCTTTCCAAAACAGATGTATCAATCTTCGCAAGCAACTGATTTTTCTTAACTTTCGAGTTAAAATCAACGAAAATCTTCTCCACTGTTCCAGAAACTTGTGTTCCAACATTGACAACACTAACAGGTTTTATTGTTCCATTCGCAGTAATAATCTTGAGAATATCACCTCTTGTAACTGTCTCAATATCAAAATCTTCCAAATTGAACCTTACTTTCGTAGGTTTTAGAACAAAATAACCAACTACCAATAGAATCAACAAGAACGAAACAATATACTTCTTTTTCATAATTCTCCTTTTTCATAAAAACTTATATCTCCAAGAGATTTCATCAAACTTGCCCTCTGAATAAACCAATTATACTGAGACTCAATATAACTAGATTTGGCATTAGCAAGATTCGTCTGAGCAGTAAGCAAATCGAGTATAGATGATTTACCATTTTTATATCTTCCAAAAACATTTTTTTCAGTCTCGACCGCACTTTTTAAAATAACCACGCTTGTATCAAATGTCCTCCTTGCAGTTAAATAATTTTGATAAGCACTATACACTTCCAACTCAACATTTTTAATCAAATCTTCCATTCGCTCATTAACCACTTGAAGTCGAAGCTTTCTGTCAGCAATATCACTCGTAATTTTACCGCCAGTAAAAAACGGCATAGAGGCACTAACCCCAGCTGTCCAATAATCATCACCAGATCTACTCCCCCCAAAACCACCATCATAACCATATCTCGCCGTTACATTAAAAGATGGAAGCCTTCCAGATCTAGCAGACCAAACATTTTCCTTTGCAATCTCTTTTTCCAAATTAAGAGACTTCAAATCATCTCTATTCTTCAAAGCAGATTCAACAAGATTCTTAATGTTACCATCAATCTTGTCATCTTTATTCGACATATCTAAAACTGGAATAGAAAGACTTAACTCACTTTCTGGAGATAAATTCAAAAGATAATTCAATCTTGCCCTATTTATTTTCGTAGTGTTCTTCGCTTTTGCATAACTCAAGCTCTCTTGATTATAGTGGGTTTCTGCCTGTAATTTATCAGTCAAGGCAACCAAACCAACTTTATATCTTGTATTAGCTGCCTTATAAGCCTCCCTACTACTAATCTCAGCTTCCCTCGCAGCACTCTCCTTTGCCATCGAAGACAGCAAAGTATAATAAGCATTTAACACATCAAATGTAAAATTTCTCAAATAACTATTCGTATCATATTGCATTTTCTCAAGCCCATATTCAAATGACTTAACCCTTGCCTTTCTACCACCAAAATCAAATAACAAATATTCCAGACCAATTGATGCAGAATATCCATTAGTTCCTGTCCTATCACGATTAATACCAACACTACCACTTATATCCGGAAAAAATCTTGATTTAGCACCTTCATATTCGTTTTTACTAATATCCACCTTTAGCCACTGTTCCCTGAGTCTGGGATTATTCTTAAAAGCCATATCCAAAACATCAACCATATCCAAAGAAACATCATTTTTTGTAGACTTAACCTCTTTCTTTTCGTCACGAACAGGAATGCGCTTCCCCTCTGCAGAAACAAAACTGACAGATATCAAAAACAAAAATAGTATTTTTATAAATCTCATAACTCTCGAGTAGGAATGTATATCATATTCAACCCTGTGTCAATTTTTTTTAATCGTAAGGGGATTGGCCAATAAAAGTCGATTATTATTTTTTTTAGTATTATTATTAAACCTTTAATTAACTAAATATTATTTTAACCTATATGAAACTGATTTGTAATTATAAGTATTATTAAATCATATTGAAAACTCCAAACTGTCATATGCTAATTTTACATTTGTTGAACTACAAGATTCTTGTTGGTATAACTACAATTGTAATTTCCATTTTTGTGGCAGTCATTGTGGGAGTCTTAAGTGGTATTTTCCGGCAGTTAAAGCAACAAAATTGAATCCTATTGATGCCTTGAGAAGTAGTTAGTTTTGTTTGAAAACATCTTTATGGTAATCAAATTTACCATTTTCTTTGCATTGTTTTTCTATACTCTCAAATCTGTTGATACTGTCCTGTCCCCATTTTTCAAAATCTTTAAATTTTCTTTTATCGCTTATATGGTAATTGTTATGGTGCTTGACTAGAATATAATTTTATAAAATTATATCCTAGGAAGGAATATATATATATGATAAAAGCATAGTCGTTTAACTGATATTATCAAATAAGAAAAAATAATAGGGTATTTTTTCTTTCTTAGATTTAAAAAACAGTATCAATAATGTGATGTTTTTTTCTTTCTTAGATTTATAAAACAGCATCACAAAAAGCACTGAAATATAACAGGGTCCAATATAGAAACACACCATTAACAGGTTTTTTAATATTTTCTCAGAGAAGCAATTTTACACGAAAGTATTATAACAGACAAGAACAAAATAGAAGGAGAAGGAGAATTAGATGAAAGTATTACTTTGGTTCAAGAAGAGTAAGAGGAAAAAGAGGAAGAGGAGCAGAACAACAGGTAAAACAATAGTATATTTGGTGTGTTCTTAAGAGAGAAGATAAGAGGTATATATCTAAAGAGATAATACCTATAATGCTCTAGTAGAGAGAAACATTAATGCCTATTATACAAGGTAAGAGATATTAGTAAGGTTCTACCATATCTATACTGATGGATGGAAATCCTATAATGGTCTTATATAGTCAATGGATATGATCATTATTAGAATATTTCATTCTAATAATGAATTTGCTAGAGGTAAGGAATCATGTAGAATTCGCAAGAGGTAAGAATATCATGTAAATAGTATAGAGAAAACTTCTGGAAGATTATGTAATAAGAATAGATTAAATAATATTCAATATGGTTTTAGTAATAGTAAGTTCAATGTGATTTTACTAATGATAAGTTTATTTTGCATCTTTAAAAGAATGCAATGGGAGAAGACAAGCTACTTACTTATTACTAATGATAAGCTTTTGTTCTACACTTAAAGGAATGTGAAAACAAACTCTTAAGAGAGAAATAAATAGAACGATAGATACAACAACAGAAAACTAAATAAAAAAGGAATTTGTAAAAAGATGATTTTAAAACTGACTAAAAATTACTTAAAAAATAAATTTCTTTTTTAAGAAATAGTTTTATATCACTTTACAGTGAATAATTTTTTATAAAATGAAAAAGAAAATGATGTTGGTGGTTCTTTTGCTGTCAATTACTTTTGTGAATGCTGCGATTTTACCGGTTGGTGGTTATATAGGAATTAGAGGAGGGAGTTCTACTGGTGGTTTTGTGGATGGAGATTCTGTATTTAAAGTTGAATCAAAACCACATTTTTTTGGTTCAGTAAATGCAGGTTTAAGATTGACTTTGCCTTTTTTGAACACAATAAGAGCAGAGTTTGAAGTTTTAGGCAGAAACAATGGAGCAGAGGTTTCAATTTCATCTGCGACTCAAAAAATCCACTCTTTGACTACTGGTGTGAATGTTTATTATGATGTAGTTGATATTTCTTTACCTGCTCTTGGCGGTTTTAAAGTATTCTTTGGAGGTGGTGCTGGTTATACTAGATTCTTAAGTATAGGTAACCTTTCTAACGATTCAAATCTTGCATGGAACATTGGTGCTGGTGGAACTCTTACTTTGGCGGATGTTCTTTCCGTTGATCTTGGTTGGAGATATTTCCATCAAGGAACACTTAGAATTGTGTCAGCAGCAAATAGAGAAATAAATTCAAGTGATATTTATGCTGGTGTTAGAATCGGCTTCTAATTACTAAGTTGCTATAAAAATAAGAGTAGAGGATATAAAAATTATATCCTCTTTTTTACATAATATTTAAATCTTTTCCAAGTATGTTCTTGCTGAACGTCTCAAATGGTGTCTTTAGACTTTTACATAGTTTACAAAACGTTTTTTTATTCATGTCAAGAACTACAGGAAACAATTTCTCAGGTTCATATTCACCACCATCAATTAGCTCTTTTAAAGAAGTAGCAAATTTTTTACCCATACATTTTCCGCATGCTTCCTTTTCATAAAATGCACTGATTCTTGTTAAAAATTCTTTTACTCCTCGCTTATTTTTATCAAAAATTTCAATACCACCAGCTGATTTTGTAAAAATTTCATCCAATTGAGATTTATTATAAACAGCTCCGCTGGCACTTCCTCCTACTTGCACGTAGTCAAAATTTGTAATCCCATTGTCTCTTAAAATTTTACCAATACTGTCGTTTATATCTGCCCTTATAACTCTTTTTTCAATCCCATCTCCCCAGATACCAAAAAATCTTTTATTATCATAATCACCATCTAAAACTCTGCATACATCATAAAAGGTTTCCACATTATTCATCATGGTTGGCTTTTCAAAAAGTCCTTTCTCGACTGTTCTTGCGGTTCTTGGTTTTGGTTGGGCAACGCCGGTTTCAATGATATTCATCAAAGCACTTGCCTCACCACCTATATAACTTGGATTTTCAATAGATATGTGAAATTTAACGTCTAACCATTTAAAATCATTTATATGTCTATATATTGCTGATTGAAGTTCATTATAATAGTCTTGATTAATATGTATATAAATTTCTAATGGGCAATTCAAAAAATCAATGGCATATTTAATTCCACCAAAAACTTTTTCCATGTGGTTTCTCCAAACATATAAATCCTTAAAAAGACCCAGCTCGCCCTCACTGGAATTGACTATGATGTATTTTTTGTCTCCTTGTGCTTTATAAACACCTTCCCATTTATCAGCAGTAGGGTAAGCGGCACCACCCTTCCCATAAATACCAGCATCTCTAATTTTATTTATAATCTCCATAATACCCCTAAATAGTAAAATCGTATAATTCCGCTTTCAAAACTTCAATGGAATTGATTGATAGAGCAGATACACCATCCTCAATTGTTCTTGATACAAAAGGTGTGAGTGTTTTAGCACCAATTTCAACAATCTTGTCAACTTTATTGGTTTTAAAATTAAGTAAAGTTTCTCTCCACCTAACAGCACCAGTGATCTGTCTAATCAAATTTAGTTTTATTTCTTCTGGGCTGTTTGTTATTTTTGCGGTAACATTTGAAATAAAATTAATTGGAGAAGTGTTTATTGTGATATTTTGTAGAGCATCGGTCATTTCTTCCACTGCTGATTGCATCAACTCGCTGTGAAAAGCACCGCTGACATTCAATTTAACTGCTTTTTTGAAACCAAAATTTGTAGCAATAGAAACTGCTTTGTCTATCAAATGTTCGTGGCCTGAAATCACAACCTGTCCAACTGTATTGTCATTGGCGATCTGTATTTTCAAATTTACATCCTCATTTTCTCTAACGGCATCTAATAACGTCATAACTAACATAATATTTCCACCAAGTAGAGCACACATACTACCCACATTTTGTTCACTTGCAGTTTCAAAACTTCTACCCCTAATATCTAAAAGTCTTGTAGTATCTGATAAACTTAAAGCACCACAGGCACATAAAGCGGTATATTCTCCCAAAGAATGTCCAGCGACAAAATTACATATCTGTGAGATATTCTGTCCCGATTCTTGTTCTAATACTCTTAAAACAGCAATGGAAGTCGCCATAATGGCAGGTTGTGCATTATCTGTTCTGGTCAAAACATCTATAGGGCCATCAAAAATAGTTTGAGATAGTTTTCTGTTTAAAGTACTATCAACCTCCTCGAAAACTTGTTTTGCAACAGAAAAGTTGTCATAGAATTCTTTACCCATCCCAACCACTTGTGAACCTTGTCCTGGAAATGTAAATGCCTTAACCATATAACATTATTAAATTTTAGTTTCTAATTCTATAAAACTTTTTGTAAGAAACAAAAATTTATATGATTATTGTAATTTATTTTTGTTTATTTTTTTTATACATTTATGTTTAGAATTAATATTGTATTATTTAGATGGATATACACGAAACGGCAGTAGTTGAGAAAGGGGCACAAGTTGCCAAAGATGTTAAGATCGGTGCTTACTCATATGTGGGAGAGAATGTTAGGATTGGTGAGGGAACAGTCATAATGCCCAATGTTATTATTAAGGGCAATACGGAGATCGGTGAAAATAATACTATTTTTTCCTTTGCCGTAATAGGTGAAGTTCCACAAGATTTGAAATTTAAGGGTGAGGATTCAAGGGTCGAAATTGGTGACAATAACTCTATTAGAGAACATTGTACGATCCATCTTGGAACGTCTGGTGGTGGTATGGTTACAAAGGTAGGTAATGGTAATTTACTTATGGTAAACACACATATTGCTCATGATTGTATTTTGGGGGATAACAATATTATTGCCAATAATGCTACTTTTGCGGGACATGTAATTATCGGGGATAATGTGCATGTTGGTGGTTTATCTGCTACACATCAATTTGTTAGATTTGGTAATGGATCTATGTTGGGTGGGATGTCTGCACTTGGAGAAGATTTGATTCCTTGGGGAATGGCATATAGTGAATCTGGTAGACGAAGTAATTTACAAGGTCTAAATTTAGTTGGATTAAAACGGGCGGGTTATAGTAAAAAAGATATAAGTGACGCACTGAAATTTTATAAAGAAGTTTTCGAGAGTGATGGTTCAATTGTTGAAAGAGCAAAGGAATTTGGAAAAAAATATGAAGATAATAAAATTGTGAGTGAAATAGCAAATTTTATGGGAGAAAATACGGACAGACAATTCTGTGGGATTAGACAAAAATGATAATATTCTCAAATTTTATTTATTCCAACAAAATATATTTCTACGCTTTCTTTTCTTGAGGATTCTGGTTTGAATCTTTTTAGGGTTTTAAAATGTTTTCTAATTATGCCAAATAAATCCTGTTCCTCTTTACTTTGAAATATTTTTGCTATAAAACAACCGTCTTCTTTTAAATTTTCTATAGCAAAATTGAATGCTTGTTCCACTAATTCAGCGGTTCTGATTTGGTCTGTACTTTTATTTCCAGTTGTATTTGCTGCCATATCGCTTACTATAACGTCGTATTTTTTTGATAAAGATTCGCCTAAACTTAGAAAATCTCCTTGGATGAAATTAACGCCTTTTATGTATTCCATGTTCAGCAGATCAACAGCATCCACATTACCTTCACCAACTTTTTTAACTATAATTTGACTCCAGCCACCTGGAGCAGAACCTAAGTCTAAAACTTTTTGTCCTCGCTCAAAAATTTTAAATTTGTCATTAATTTCAATAAGTTTGAAACTTGCCCTTGAACGATAGCCAAATTTCTTCGCTTTTTCAACAAAAGGATCGTTTAATTGTCTTTCCAGCCACTTTGTAGATGAGATTTTCCTACCCTTTGCTGTATTAATATTTTTCCTCATAAAATGGTGCTATTAGCGAGAATTGAACTTGCCTTTCATCCTTACCAAGGATGTGTTCTACCACTGAACTATAATAGCATTGTACTCATAAATAACAACTTTTTTTTTAAAAGAAAATATATCAGTTATATAAGCAACTATGGATAAGTATTTCCGCGTTCTTTGGAATTATATAAAAAAAGTTTTTATATTTCTTTTTTTGGATAGCAAAGAAGAAAATAGAACGCTAATTAAAACATTGAAGAGTTTTGCTGTCGCACTTGTGATTGCTATGGTTATAAGAAGTTTTTTTTACGAACCTTTTTATGTTCCATCTGGTTCAATGAAACCCGGGATACAAGATGGTGATTTTATTATAGTTTCAAAATACGATTTCGGTTACACGAAATATTCATTTCCCTTTGCTATGTTTCCTTTTGATGGAAGAATATTCTTTAATAAAGGCAAGGTGAAAAGGGGGGAAGTGTTAGTTTTTAGATTTCCAAAACAACCTTCCATTGCTTATATAAAAAGATTGGTCGGACTTCCTGGTGATAAAATACAAATGAGAGAGGGGGTTTTATACATAAATGATGAGGAAATAACAAAAGAGTATGAAAAGGATTATTTTGAAAATTATTTTGATGAAGAACGAGTAAAGGGATATAGGGAAGAGATAAATAACAATGTTTATATAACATTGGACAAGATATCAGATGCACCAGGTGATAATACGCCAGAATATGTTGTTCCTGAAGGTTTTTATTTCTTTATGGGAGACAATAGAGATAATTCATTGGATAGCAGATTTTCTCAGACTGGTCTTGTACCGGAACAAAATCTAATTGGAAAAGCAAGAATTATATTTTTCTCAAAAAATGGGAGCATTTTTAAATTTTGGAAAAGTGTTAAATGGAATAGAATATTTAAAATAATTAGATGAAAATAAATTTGAAATATTTCTTAAAGAATAAATTGGATGGGGATGAAAATTTATTGAAAGACAGAGTAACATTTATCGTTTCTGTTTTTATCGTAGTTTTTTTTATAGTTTCTGCCAGAATTGTTCATTTAGGGTATTTTAGAAAAAAGAAAGATTATAACAATAATTTGTATAACAATGGTACTTTAGAAAAAAGAGTTAATATTGTTGATAAAAATGGTGTTATAATAGCAGCAGATATAACCTTGTCAGATTTTTATCTAAATATAGATTTGTTGGAAAATATAGACGATACGGTTGAAAAAATTGTTGGAATTTTTCCGGATATAAACAAGCAGAGAACTTTGGATAGATTATTCAATGCGAAAACGAAACTTATTTTAATCAAAAAGTCAATTACAGAAAAGCAAGAAGAAAGTATCAAAAATTCTGGTATAGTTGGTTTTGAATTTGAAAAAAAGAAGGGACGAATTTATCCACATCAGAATCTCTTTTCACATATAGTTGGTTTCACAAATATAGATGGAAAAGGCATTTCTGGTATTGAATTACAATATAATAATTACCTAAATAATCATAATAATGCTCCGCTTGTCTTGACACTGGATAGTAGAGTACAAGCAATTTTGAGACAAGAATTGCTGAAGGGACAAGAAAAATATAAAGCAAAATCAATGATTGGTATAGTAAGTGAGATTAAAACAGGAAATGTTTTGGCGTTGGTTAATATTCCAGATTTTGATCCGAACAAAATTAACATAGAAGATAGAAATCTTTTTTTTAATAGGGCAACATTGGGTGTTTATGAGATGGGTTCAATTTTTAAAATCTTTACTATTGCACTTGGGCTTGATAAAAATTTAATAACTCAGAATGAAAAATTTGATGTATCGCAAACCATTAGTTTTCAGGACTATGAAATAAAACAAGAATATTTTAGTAAAAAATTCATGAATGCAAGCGAAATTTTAGAAAGATCGTCAAATGTTGGTGCTTCTTTAATCGGGCTAAAAATTGGAACTAAAAACATGAAAGAATTTTTAGAAAATATTGGACTTTTTGATAGAATACAAACGAACTATCCTTCATTGGGAGCACCTATTGTTCCGCAGAGTTGGAGAGATATAAACACGGTAACAATTAGTTATGGATATGGTGTTGCTGTAACTCCTTTACATGTTACTATGGGGATAAATGGAATTGTGAATGACGGTGTTGTTATGACACCAAAATTTGTAGGAAATGAAAAGTATATTGAAAAAATAATAGTATCACCCCAAACTTCAAAAATATTAAATCTTTATTTGAGAAATGCCGTCAGGGTTGGGACGGGTTGGAAGGCAAATGTGCTTGGTTATGCTGTTGGTGGAAAAACCGGTTCGGCAAGAATATTGAAAAATGGAAAATACGAAAAGGGAAATATTATGGCAAATTTTATAGGTATTTTTCCTATGAATAATCCAACTTATTCCGTATATGTTATGGTTGAGAGTCCTCAGGTTAGGGAAAATAATATTGAAGTTGCGGCTGGAAATATTGCTGCACCTATAGTTGGACGAACTATTGAGAATATAGCGCCAATTTTAAACGTGGTTCCGTATATAACAAATAAGCCATAAAAGGTGTAATAACATAAATAGGGTGTACTTTTCTTGCTCTTCTATTTAAAATTTGATATAATTGGCCTTATGTTAATTTTAACCAATCAAATGGATCATACTTTTCTTACAACAATAGTTCCAATTAATACAGTAGTTCCAACTACTATAACAACTCCAACTCGGGTTGTAACCATAACTCAAACTTTCACCGCAATAACTCCAACCAACACAATAACTCAAGATACAACCAAAACTGAAAGCATCGCAACAACTCCAACTCAAACCACAAATACAAATATGACTCAAACCATAGCCACAACTCCCAATTCTGACCATACCGTTGTCACTACTCCAACCCAATCATCCTCCTCTCTTTCCCCGATCTCTTCTCTATCCTTTCCTTCTTCTTCCTCACTCTCATCACCCATCTCCCCATCATCCTCTCCATTATCATCATCACCCTCCTCATCTCCCATCTCTCTTTCCCCGATCTCTTCTCTATCCTATCTTTCTCCTTCCTCACTCCCATCATCATCCTACCCATCCCACCAATCTCTCTCTTCATTCCCCACCTCTCCTACCTCTCCCATCTCTCCCACCTTCCCAATCTCTCCTACTCTCACTTCTATTCACACTTCCACTCCCACTGCTGCTTTCTCTCTTACAGAGTTCTCTATTGCTATCTTTGCAATAACTGTTCTAGTAGCATTTGCTGTAGCAGGTTCTACAGTAATAGAGAATGCTACTATTCAAAA